>JAQXCQ010000180.1 GCA_029251785.1 Maricaulis sp.
GCCGGGTCGTACAATGAATCCATGAAGTGGGAGGCCTGACTCACATGGCCAAAGTAGATCTGGTTTTTCGGCAAATCGATGAACGCACACGCGATGTGGCGCTTGAGTTGGCGATCGAAAACATCCAGCCGGACAAGGTCCATATCATCGATGATGTTCGCCCGTTTACCGAATGCGTCAACCAGATGCTGCGCATCGATCATGATTGCGACTATGTCGTCTATGTCGATGCTGACTGCCTGATCCTCGAGGACATGCGCGAATTTATCGACCAGTGCGATGCGCCTTATGTCGACTCCTACGTGACCGATCGTTTTCGCGGGCGCATCCACTGTGGGGTTCACATCACCCGCATTGATCTGGTGCGCAAAATGGCCGCAACCCAGTTGCCCGAAGACGACATGAAATACGTGCTGCGGCCAGAATCACGGTTGCGCAATCTGGCCATGAAGCCCATGGGGATGAGCAAGCAATTCCGTAATTTTGACACTCTGCACGATCACTTCCAATCCTATCACCACATCTTCATGAAATACGCATTGCGCGAACTTCGGTCCCGAACCGCGGTTCAACTCAAGCGCTTGAAGAGTTCAATGGAAAGCTGGGATATCAATTCAGACAAGCCCTGCGATTTGTTCGTGGCGCGACATGCTGTGGAATATGCCCAAAACTATATGGCCTCCAATGCCAGCCCCGACCAGGTGCATGCCTTCATCGAAGATTTGCCCAATCACGCAACCAAGGAAATCGAACGCCTTGGACTTGAAGATCGTGGTGAGTTCACGCGTGCCGAACTGGAAGCCTGGCTGGATGAATCCAACAGCCACGTATCTTATGGCGCTGGAACCAAGGCCGGCAAAGTATTTGGTCTCGGACTATCAAGAACCGGCACACGTAGCCTGACCAGCGCCCTGCAAATTCTGGGTTATGACTGTTCACACTATCCGATCGATGAAGACACTTATGTGGAGCTTTCAAACGGCCAGTACGATCTGACATTGCTTAAATATCATGACGGTCTGACCGACATCACCGTCGCACCGTTTTTTGAGCAATTCGACAAAGCCTATCCGGGCAGCAAATTCGTGCTGACCGTTCGCGATACCGATGCCTGGCTGAAGTCCTGTTCGCGGCATTGGTATAATCGCCCGGCCTTCAAGGACACGAAAGACCCGGACGAGGAAGTGCATTTGCGCATGCGCCAATTCCTGCGGGCCGCGGTGTACGGTTGTTATAACTTCGTGCCCAACCGGTTTGTTTCAGTCTATGAGCGACATGTCCGCACGGTGATGGAATACTTCAAGGACCGCCCTGAAGACCTGCTGATCATCGATGTGTGTTCCGGCGAGGGCTTTGAAAAACTTGCGCCCTTCCTGAAGCGACCCATTCCGACCGAGCCCTTTCCACACAAGGGATCGGTCTTATCCCGGAAGATGGCCGCCGCCGAAGCTGATGCGGCCAAGGCATCCAGCAAGGTCGCCTGACCCTGCATGGACACTAACGAGACAGCCGACATCCGCCCGCCCTCCTTCCGGGAAGGACTGTCTCACGCCCTGCGAACTTTGGGCCTGATCTGGGATTCTTCGAGGGGGCTAACATTGATCGTCGCCTTTTTGACGATCATCGTAGCGACCACACCCCTGGCCGCCGCCGCTGTCTCTCAATTGATTGTTGATAGTGTCATAGCCGCTATCGATACCGGCACATCCGCCGACCGGGAGACTGCAATTATTTGGGTCGCGGTCGAAGCGGCCATATTGACTCTGTTATTGGGCGCTCGGCGCATGATGCTGTTTTTCAAGGCACGCCTGCACGCTGAACTTGGTTATGCGGTCAACACGCTCATTCTGGAAAAATCAGCGCGCTTTGATCTGCAGCAAATCGAGCGCCCTGATATTCAACAACAATTGGTTTTGGCGCGCCAGCACGCGGCCAACAGGCCCTACAGCTTGGTCAATCGCTTGTTTTCCGGGGTCCAGAATGCGTTGACCCTGGTCGGTGCCGCGCTGCTCTTATTCAGTTTTTCGCCTTGGCTAATTGCCCTGGTTATCGGCGGTGGCCTGCCGTTGTTTCTCGGCGATTTGCTGTTCTCAGGCACGGCGTTCAAATTCTACACCGGTCGGACACCGCAAATGCGTGAGCGGTCCTATCTGGAAAGTCTCCTGACCGGGGACGCCCTCGCCCAGGAGCGACTTCACTACGGGACCGGGCCGGCGATCATGGATCGCTACAACACGCTGTTTAGCTGGCTTTACGTCAAGGATCGAAGCCTTCAGGCCCGCCGTGCCTTTGCTCAAACTGCATTGGGAATCGTCAGCTCAATGGTTTTTCTGGGCGGCAAGGTGATGATCGTTCTCGCTACGATCGAGTCCCGCATCAGCCTCGGGCAAATGACGATGCTGGTCACCCTTCTCAAACAGGGCCAGAGCGCAGTCACCGGGCTTCTTGCCTCGTTTAATGGCGCGTTCGAGGACATACTCTACGTCTCAAATCTATATGCCCTGCTGGACACCTCCGAGACCTTTGTCACCGGCGGCCCTTCAGGCCAGCAAAGTGATACCGCTTCTGCGGCCACCGCGCCTCGGGGGTTGTGTATGACCGATGTCACCTTCACCTACCCGGGGCAGAAGAAACCAGCCCTGGATCGGGTAAGCCTGTCGATTCCGCCGGGCAGCCGAGTCGGTATTGTTGGTGCCAACGGGTCCGGCAAGTCCACGCTGATTAAACTGCTCATCGGCCTCTACACCCCGCAATCCGGTCAAGTGTGTCTGGATGGACAGAGTATCGCGCAATGGGATCGCGCCAGTTTGGGGCGGCGCATCGGTGCTATGTTTCAACCCTTCACGCGTTACAAACTATCCGCCCGAGACAATATCGCTGCGGGCCTCGGACTCACCGCCATTGACGATAAAGATCTTTTCGAGGCGGCAGAAAGCGGTTTGGCAAAGGATCTAATTCACGATCTTCCAGCCGGTCTGGACACACGCTTGTCTAAACGCTTTCTCGACGGCCGTGAATTATCGGGCGGACAATGGCAGCGACTCGCAATGGCGCGCGCATTCGTCAACAAACAGGCCGACATATTGATCTTGGATGAACCGACGGCCGCCATGGATCCACTTGCCGAAGCGGAATTCATGACACGCGATTTTGGCGATAAGACCTGTATTCTTATCAGTCACAGGCTGTCCAATATCCGTCAGGCCGATCTGATCCTTGTGCTCGACGAAGGACGTTTGATCGAAACCGGAACGCACGAGACCCTGATGCTGAAAGGCGGACTCTATGCCCGATTATTCCACACCCAGGCGGAAAATTATAAAAACTCCTGAACCCAAATGAAACAGGCGACGGATCATAAATCCGCCGCCCGTATTCAAGGACAAAACCGATGCCGTAATCGCAAGTTCGATTACCCAGCCCAGCCTTCGGGCTCTTCGGTAATGACCAGGAAGCCCGCATCATCGATCGCGGTCGCCATGGGATCGAGCACGAGACCAAATTCAGCCGCGCTATTCTCCGTTAGGGTTACGCCTTCGGCGCCTTCTGACGTCAGCATCTCGAACCCATCCACATCCGGAATTGGCAAGTCGTGTTGACCCATCAACGCAATTGGATCCGCCGATTGGCCAAAGTCACTCAACCCGCCCAGCGCTGTAAATCCAGCCAAATTAATCGATGACATTGCCGGCGCATCGTCATCGGTCAAGGCCAGCATGCCATTACCGTCCCGAACAATACCTACGTCGAGAGGCGCCAATGGAATGGCTAAATCCAAGGCTATTTCCGAAACATCCAGCACTGCCATTACGTCCGGCTGATCATCCACCTTGGACGCCACCAAGTGATCCGCAACCAATACACTCTGGTTTTCCGGAGCATCGGGGTCGATCTCCTTGTACACATGATTGCCTTTATGATCGTGATCATGGCCGTCATCATGATCATGATTGTCACGATCATCCAACTTCGTAGACACCAGGTGATCAGCAACCAGAACACTCTGGTTTTCCGGGGCATCAGGATCAATTTCCTTGAACACATGATTGCCCTTGTAATGGTCACCATGATCGTCGTCATGATCATGATGGTCGCCGCGCGGAATTTGGAAATCCGCGTTGGGAGCAGAGACCTCAAACGTTTGCGTCGCGGCGAAGAACATATCAAAGCTTAGGTCAGAGCGAGTGTCCTCAATATTCGTCCACACGTTATCGATCCAGTCATTGCGAATGCCTGCGATCATCAGTCCGATATCGAGTGCATCGATCGGATTTGCCGCATCAGACTGTTTGGCCAAGTTAAGCACCGGCGCCGAGGTCGCATTGTAATCAATTGATTCAATGCTGATCAGTTCCGTCGTATCGCCCGTAATAATGTGGGTGACCACGGTGTTTCCTGAACCGTTTGTGGTGACATTATAAGCCGACTCCAAGCCGGAGAAGACTGCGGTATCGGTTCCCGCACCGCCGTCAAACACGTCAGACCCACCGCTAGAAATGAATCGATCATTGCCCGCATTGCCGGTCAAAACATTATTCGCGTCATTGCCAATCAGCGTGTCATTACCGGTACCACCGATGGCATTCTCTATAACCGTGCCGCGGGCAATGGAAATATTCCCGGTTGCACCCAGCGTGCTCGAAAATGATTCCGCCCGAAGATCCAGAGTTTGATTGGCGCTGGAACCAGAGAAATCAAATGTGTCCGTGCCACCAGAATCAAAGACCGCGTATGAAACGACCCGAGCCAATGCCGTCGGATCATAAACATCACTTCCGGTATTGGTATTAAACCCGTAGATGGTGTCGCCTAACCGGGTGGTCGTGGACAGCCCATACATGTTCTGGATCGCGAGAATATCAGCGACCTGTGGGCCCGCCACATAAGCAAAATTGGCGTTGGTGAAGGTATTTTCACTCTGACTGAAATACGACATCACCGTAGTCTGCCATGAATCATTCAAATAGATGGCATCAACGGCGTAATCTGCAGAACCGTTGTATGGGCCGGCATGGCCAAGGCCGAGTGCATGTCCAATTTCGTGAATAAAGGTCTGGAACGCGTAGCCATCCAGACGCCCTTCCGCCAGATCAGCCCAGTCAATTGCCACATTGATGCTTGCCGCGGTTATGAAGGAGCCCGACACCGTTGTGTTAGCAAATGCGCCATCTTCATCATCATCAAAGACGATTTGGCCGCCAATCGCGACTGCGTTAAACAAGATGCCGGTCAAATCGGACCAGTGCTGCAGTGCAGCACGGGCCAGAAACTGTCCCTGAACTGTCAGAGCGGTGATATTCACCGTAATAATATCACCTTCACCCGCATCCCAAGCCCGGGCCGATCGGCTGGTGCTCTCCCAATAACCATTCTCCAAATAATCGGCGATCTGGTCATTGGTATACTCGGTCAGCGGTGCCAGCGCACTCAGGCCAAGCGTATACGTGCCGGTATAATCAAGGTCGGAACCATTGGTCCATGCGTCGGCCTCGACATAATAAACCCCGGTTGTCTGGACGGTGACAGCAAGAAGTGAATTGCGCCCCGGGCCGCCATCATCATTTTCAGCGACCAGGTTTCCGAACGCATCATAGAGGCGGACCAGTGGGTCCTCGAGCGGATTTGCACCACTGCCATCAAGAGAGAAGCCGTAGCGCTGACCCGCAACAAGCTCAACCCGGATCCAGTCAGTATCGCCCAACACTTCAAGTTCACCGACATAGGTATCGCCAAGCGCGAGAGTGATAGGTGTCGATGCATCACCCGGGACATCGTTGGATTCGTTCACATCGGTGACCGTTACCGTCACCGCCTGATCGGTGGAATTAACCCCGTCCGAGGCTGTAACCGTGAAATCATAGTCATTATCCGCACCAGAATCGGCAGGTGCTTCAAAATCTGGAGCCGACAAGAATGTCACGACACCCGTCGCCGAATCGATCGTAAACAGAGCCGAATCCGTACCTGACAGAGAGTAGACCAACGTCGTTCCTGCATCGCCATCAGTGGCATCTGCATCGTAGGCGCTGGTTTGATCCTCAGCGACTGAGGCCGTCGCACCCGACGTGAAGACCGGAGAATTATCATTCTCGTCCGTCACTGAAATTGTCACGGCCTGATCAGTGTTATTCGAACCGTCTGTCGCCCGAATTGTAACTTGGTAGTTATTATCTCCACCGACGTCGCCCGGGTTTTCAAAATCCGGAGCTGCGATGAATGTGAGGGCACCACTGGCACTGTCGATATCGAACAGTGCAGCATCTGCCCCGCCGACGATTGAGAATGTCGGTGTATCGCCGTCTGGGTCGGTCGCCGTCGCTGTATAAACGGTTCCCGTCGCATTTTCTGCGGTCGATCCTGCGCCACCCGACGTGAAGACCGGCGCGTTGTCATTACCGTCCGTGACTTCAATAGAGACGTTCTGCTGAGTTGAATTGGTCCCATCAGACGCCGTCACTGTGATTTCGTAAAAATTGTCGCCGTCATCATCCAAAGGCGTTTCAAAATCGGGAGACGCATTAAACGTTACGACCCCAGTACTGGAATTAATACTAAAGTGCCCGGCATCAATACCTGAGATGCTGTAGATTAGAGCGGTTCCGGCATCGGCATCCGTCGCGTCTGCATCATAAGCCGTCACCGTGCCTTCTACGACGGCCGAGGTGGTGGCTGATGTGAAGACGGGCGAATTATCGTTCAAATCCGTCACGGAAATCGTGACGTTTTGATCGACATTGTTCACGCCATCTGTTGCCCGAACGGTAATCTCGTAATCGTTATCGCCATCATCATCACCGGCAGCTTCGAAATCCGGCGGTGTAATAAACGAAACAACGCCTGACGTCGCATCAATCGTGAACAAGGACGCATCGACACCGCCAACAATCGCATAGGTCGGTGAGGTCAAATCGTCATCACTCGCCGCGGCCGTATAAGCCTCGGTGGTATTTTCGGCGACGCTGGCTGAGGTTGCCGAGGTGAATACCGGCGCTTCATTCACATCCGTCACATTGATGGTAACCGCCTGATCGGTGGAATTGCTCCCGTCCGACGCCGTTACGATTATATCGAAGGATGTTCCGGTTGGGTCCTCAAAGTCTGGTGCCTTCCGAAAGACGACGACGCCGGTGCTGGCATTGATATTAAACAATGCAGCATCGGTTCCAGAGATAGAATAGGTAATCGCGGACGAGCCATCTGCATCCGTCGCCACAGCTGTATAGGCCGACGTCTGATTTTCAGCCACCGAAGCGCTAGCTCCAGATGAGAAGACTGGCGAGAACTCGTTTGAGTCGGTCACTGTGATCGAGACTGACTGATCGGTGGACACGCCCCCATCCGACGCCGTCACGATCACGTCATAGACATTGTCCCCATCATCATCACCAGGGGCTTCATAATCAGGTGCCGCAATGAACGTAACTGCGCCGGTGCTTGCATCGATATTGAACAGGGCGGCATCAACACCAGAGATCGAATAGGTAACGGCAGCGCCTTCCGGGTCTGCTGCAACCGCCGTAAAGGCAGCTGTTTGATTCTCAGCAACAGTCGCGGTTGTGGCAGATGAAAAGACCGGGGCCTCATCAACATTATCGACGGTTATGGTGACGGTTTGATCAGTGTTATTGAGGCCATCATTCGCCCGAATAGTCACTTCATAAACATTGTCGGTATCCGCATCATCGGGATTTTCATGGTCCGGTGTGGAATTAAAGGTCAACACACCTGTTGTAGCGTTGATGCTGAAGTCCGCGGCATCCGCACCACCAACGATCGAGAATGTAACCGTATTGCCATCAGCATCCGTGGCGGTGGCGGTGTAAACCGCTCCGGTATCATTTTCGTCAAATGAGGCAGAGGTCGCCGATGTGAAAACCGGGGGATTAGTATTGGGTGGAGGGGCAGGAGGAGGCGAATCACCACCGCCACCACCGCCGCCGCCAGCTGCAGCAGCAAGCGCGCCGCCACCGGCAATTCCAAGGAGAGCGCCGCCCCCACCGCCACCAGCAGCGGCAGCACCGATTATGCCGGCGGCTTCAAGAGATGTGGTACTTAAATAGACAATCCCGTTTTCCACCACTACATCCGCTGCGGCGATCAACACGGTTTGTCCGTTCGACAATGTCAGCTGAACCGAACCGTCGGAGAGCACTTGGACATCACTTACATTGCTTAAATCCGAAGTGGCTTGAAACCCCTCTGGAGGAGCTCCCTGCGCAGCCGCTTGCGCTCCGGCGCTCAAAGCTGCCGCGCCTGCGAGCGCAAGCGCAACACCAGTCAGCTTGCCGGGCTTCTTATCGAGTGATGTAGTTTCATCACCAATTTTCGGATTTTTTGTCATAATTTTTCCCCGAGTATCGACCGTCTGTGATCGAACTGCCTTCAATTGCCGCCAAGACCACTCGACGCATCCTGCAGGTCGCGTCGCTAATATGGCTCACATCTGTCGTGCGATACCATTGGGGTATGGAGATTGTCTGAATTTCAAGCTCAGCTCATGCCGCAAAGTTATTTAAACTCGCAACAATGATGCACCGCTCATTATCCAGTTACGCTCCCCCAAACACCGTCGTCTCTAATCCCGTCAAACTAGCGCTACAGCGGGCAAACCGTCCAGTAAAAAGGGTTTGTGTCGGTACTTTTTCTGCACGCAATGCGTGAGGTTTCGACTCACTACCCGTGGCGATGCTTTATCGAACTCGCCGCCGCACTCCCCAGTCGCGGGAATTTAATTTCAGCGCTCTTCTGGCAGGGGAATTCTTGCTGTCAAACGCATAAGGCTAAGCTTCTGTCGTAAAAGTGAGAATCGCGCAGAAACCACATCCAGCATCGCGCGCTCATAGGCAAGGCGCGCATCAATCAGGTCAGGCAAAGTTCCCAGCCCAAACTCAAACTCACCTGAGATGGCATCAAAATAATCCCCTTGGCTGGATGCCACCATTTCGCGACGAATTAGCTGGGCTTCCAGCGAAATCGTTCGACGAAAGGTGATTTCGACCTCTTCGCGCAGCCCGCGCTGCAATGCACGGAGCCCATATTCTTCCTGCGAAAGTTGAGCGGCAACACGATCTTGGCCAGCTCCAATTGAATCTCCAGACAAGAGCGGCACCGAAACGTCCACACCAACCCGGTCCCTCAGATCCCAGTCTTCTCGGCCATTATCGTAGGTGTAAGATACAATGCCGACGACATCGACTACGGGCATTCTCGCACGACGCTCACGTTCTCTTCGCGCCTCTAGACTACCGATGGCGCTGCGACGAGCGCCAATTTGCGGATTGTGCTGCAACGCGTGATCGATCACAGCGTCAATACTATCAAGACCGCGCAGCCTGTCCGTCATTGTTGCGTTCGCCGCGCTCTGATCACAGAGAACCTGATTCAGGCCTGTATACTCGACGATACGCGTCGTGGCGCTGGAGGCCTGGAAGTTGAGCTCTAAAACATCCGCTTCTGACTCGGCTAGCTGGGCGGCAATCTGCGCGCTCTCTGCACGGGTCGCTCCACCCCGTTCCAGCAACTCACCAACCGCGGCCTGTTGTCTCTGAAAATAGCCTCGCCGATCTGTAATCACAGCGATCATGGCGTCGGCCTCTAACCGAGCCAAATAAGCGGTCGCCACGGTGATCGCGGCGACGATTTGCTGATCCTGAACGTCAAAGCCACGGCGATCGAGGTCTGCCAGCGCCGATTCTCGCGCCAGTCTGGCGTCGCCAAAATCCAGCACCCGCTGCGATAGCCTTAGGCCAATCTGGTTATCGATCTGGCTTGATGTCAGCCCGTTATCCCCAACGCCGCTTCGGCCGAAGGTGGACAATTGCGGATACCGCAAGGATTCGGCCGTCCGTAGATTCGCGAGGGCCTCAGACCGGCGGGCCCAGGCCCCGTCCACTTCCGGCGCGCGCGTGGCTGCGAGCATCAGGCTGTCATCAAATGACAGACATTGACCCGCGGCGGGTAGTGCATCATCACCACTTTGCGCATGGATCACGTCGCTACAAAGCAGCAGGCCAGCAAGCGCCGATACCGGGATCAGGTTACGAGTAATAGACATCATACCGGCACCTAACCAGATCGCGCGCCGCGGAACAATGATTCACTGATCGGTTCCAACAAATAATCAAGCGTGGTGCGACTGTTACCGGAAAAAATAAACACCTCGACCGGCATTCCGGGAATCACGGCCAGTTCCTGCAATTTGCTGAGTTCGGATACCGGTATCATCACCCGAACTTCATAATAGGTGACGCCCGTATCTCGGTCCGTTTTCAGATCGGCACTGACGCTGACAACCTCACCATCGAGACGCGGTGTGGTCCAGCTTTTATAGGCGGTAATCTGGGTCCGAACCGCCTGCCCCTCAAACACCGCCGCGCGATCACTTGGGCGGATCCGAACCTCGGCAATGACTTCACCGCCATTGGGAACGATCTCCAATATGGACTCACCTGCCCCCACGACACCCCCGCGGGTCGAAAACCGCATATTGAGCACTTCACCGGCCCGTGGTGCCAGGACAATCGACCGATTGAGCACGTCCTGCGCTGCGGACAAACGCTCCTCTGCGGACTGCAGATTCACACGGACATCCAAAGACTCGGCCGATATCTGGCGCGCGAATTCCGCTTCGGTTTGCGCAATTTGGCCCGCGAGATCCTGCTCAAAAGTCTCGGCTTGCTGCGCCTCTGTCCGCAAACGCCCCAGATCTGCCTCCATCGATGCGACTTCTCGTTCCATGGAGCGCACCTCATCTAGCCGTGCCATCTGCCGACCATACCTGTCGCGCAACAAGGAGAGCTGCTCTTGCGCCGCGACGAGGCCTCGCCCGGCAATTTCGATTTGCCGGCCCTGCAACACCCTTGAAGATTGAGCGCCGTCACGACGGGCGGTCAAAACCGTGATATCAGCCTCATAGGATTGCAATTGCTGGCGATACAAATCCCGCTGTCGCGTAACAACCTGGTCGAGCTCATCTCCCCCCAATCCCATTGTGGCAATAGTAGAAAAATCTGGCTCACCCAGTCCTTCACTCAAGGCATTGAGGCGAAGCATTGAGGCGGAGTGCGAGGCAATTTCCTGCAGGACGAGGTCACGCGACGCCAGAGATGCCGTCGTGTCCAGTCTCAGCAACGCATCCCCGGATTCAACGCGATCACCGTCGCGCACCATAATTTCATCGATAATCCCGCCCTCGAGATGCTGGACGATCTGGCGGCTATTCTCAACGACAACCTGGCCGGAAGCCGGCACGCCTTGCGCGAGTTGGGCAAACCCCGCCCAGAGCATAAATCCGCCAAGACCGATCGCGCACATAAGCGCGGAACGAAGGACGAATTTGTCGGACATCGGGCGAGGTGTGGAGGCTTGCAGATTCATCCAACTGCTCCCTGGCCGCCAGGCTTTCCTGCACCGGGACCGGTTGCGAGCTTGAGATACTGGTCTGCCGGTGCCGCCAGCACATTGCCATTTCTAACAAGTAACACGGTCGACGACGTTTCAATCAGGCGCCGGTCATGGGTGGACGCGATAATGATCGCGCCCTCATTGGCTGCGTCCGCCAGGGCCGCGATAAGGGCAGGCGCTGCCGCCGCATCCAGATTGGCGGTGGGCTCATCCAACAAAATCAAAACTGGCTTACCAAAAAGCGCGCGGGCCAACCCTATCAATTGTCTTTGCCCTGCAGAAAGATGCGCGCCCCCAGGTCCGATTTTTGTGTCATAGCCATCGGGCAGCGCCACGATCACATCATGCGCTCCGGCTGCCTGCGCCGCTTCGACGACTGACTCAGAAGACACATCTCCCAGGCGGCCAATATTTTCGGTGACCGTCGCTGGCAACAACTCGACATCCTGCGGCACATAACCAACATGCTGCCCCCGATCGCCTCCGTCCCATTCATGCAGTGCCCGCCCCCCCAGACTGACGGTTCCGGATCCGGGAATCCACGCGCCAGACATGGTTTGCAGCAACGTGGTCTTGCCGCAGCCATTGCCACCGGCGAGTGCAATGATTTGTCCGCCCTCCGCGGTATAGGAAAATGGTCGGATCAATGGCTCATTTGCCCCGGGAACCCTGACCGAAAGACGGTCAAACTCCAAAATCGCCTTTGGGCGCGGCAGCGGTGTGAAGGCTTGATTTTCATCAACGTCCTTTAACTCATCGCGCAATGTCTTCCAGGCATCCCAGGCCTGCACGATATTGCGCCAGCCTCCAACAATCTGATCGACCGGGCCCAGCGCCCGGGCGAGGATGATTGAAGACGCCACGATCGCACCGGGAGAAATTTCCTGGCTCAGAGCGAGAGCCGCACCGCCACCCAAGACAAGAATTTGCAACACTTGCCGCCCGGACCGGGAAATTGCTGTGAATTTGCCGTCATCCTTTGCCGCAGATAGTGAAAAGTTTTGTCCAATCATCTTGGCGGCACGCCATTTCGCAAACACCTTCCGCATTAGCCCCATGCCGATCATTGCGGATCGTTGACGCTCCATGCCCGTGGCCAATTCGGTTGCTCCGCTCGACGCCGCCGCCGAAAAAGTACTCGATTGGCGCGTCGTCATTTCCGCAATAACGGCCACGCTAAACACAAAAGCCGCGCCGACGAGGCCCAACACTCCAAGAAAGGGATGGATCAGAAACAACACAACGATAAAGAGAGGCGCAAATGGCAGATCCATAAACGGCAAGACCGTGCCTGATTGCAGCGCATTTTGTACGCGGCCAAGCATCGCCAGGTCATGCGATAGTCTCGGCGGCTCTCCATTGCTATTTTCAAACCGGCTGAAGACTTTGGGTGCCAATAATTCTTCCAGGCGAGCACCGGCCAAGGCCGCGACCCGACGGCGACCGGCCTCCGCCGCGCCATAGACGGCCAACAAAAACACCGCGATTACGGTCAGTAATACCAGCGTGTCGACCGACCCAGAGCTTAAAACACGGTCATAGACCTGCAGCATGTACAATGGAGAGACCAAGAGCAGGATATTGGAGACAAGGCTGAAACCAAGCAAAGCAACAGCATAAGGCTGCAAGGCCGTTCGAACTTGCAGCTGCAAAGGTTGTTTCATCCGGTCACTCCCACCGACACGCCAAAATCCTTACACCAGGTATTCACAAGACCAGACCTCGTTTTATGTATTATTTGGCGTGGACAATTCTACCGACCCGCTCAAAGCCACTCGAACGTCAGTATAACCTTGAAATAGCAGCCTGTACCAGCCCTCAACTTGGCCGACAGAACGCCCTGCCGTCTACTTCAGCCCCACTCTCAGCAGATCATGCAGATGCACCAGCCCCACCGGCCGACCACGCTCATCCACAATAAACAATTGCATGATTTTTAGCGAACCGGCCGTCATCTCGCGCAGAGCATCTGCCGCGAGCATGCCGGCGCTGCCGACCTTGGGGTTTGGAGTCATCACCTGCCTGGCAGTCAAATGTACCAGATCCGCCCCCATATGTCGCCGGAGATCGCCATCCGTAATGATACCCGTCAAAGCGTCAGAATCGTCCAAAACCCCTACACAACCAAAGCTCTTGGCCGTCATCTCGATCAACACCACGCTCATTGTTTCAGTTTGTTTGATCAAGGGCATGGCATCACCGACATGCATGATATCGCCCGCAGTCGCCAACGCAGCACCCAACGCACCACCCGGGTGAAAGATTTTGAAATCTGTGGCGGTAAATCCGCGTTGTTCCAGTAAGGCAACAGCCAGGGCATCACCCATCGCCATCATCAGTGTTGTCGATGTTGTTGGAGCGCGTGTTTCGCCACAAGCCTCCTCGGCGTCTGGCACATTAAGTCGATAATCCGCGGCCCGGCCCAACACGCTGTCCTCGCGACAGGTCATACTGATCAAGGGAACCGAAAATCGACGACAATAGGCGATCAGATCGCCCAATTCTTTAGTTTCACCAGATTTGGACAAGGCGAGAACCGCATCAGCCGGACCGATCATGCCCAGATCCCCATGGCTCGCTTCAGTCGGGTGCACATAATAAGCCGGGGTGCCCGTAGACGCCAAAGTGGCCGCAATTTTCCGCGCCACATGGCCGGACTTGCCAACGCCCGAGCAAATAAGCCGCCCTGTCAGACCGCTGACACAATCAATAGCGGCGGAAAAATCTTCGCCGATCGCCTCCCCCAGCGCGTTTAAACCGGCGGTTTCGATGGCAATGACACGACGTGCAGACTTGATGGAATCGAAGCGATTCATACCGGTTCCTCGACCAGGGGAGAGAGATTTGGATGTCCTAATAACAGAACCGTCAGCATCCGGGAAACAGGCTTTGCGGCTCGGTGAGCGACGGCTTGTGCTTGCTCCAATCCGGCTCGCACGTTATCGATCCGGACCTTTCCTCTTTTCGGAGCAAACCGGATGCCTCAACTCGCACTTATTCGACATGGTCAAAGCGAATGGAATCTCCAAAATCGCTTCACGGGTTGGGTCGACGTCAATCTCACCGATGAGGGTATCGCCCAAGCCAAACGCGCCGGAGAATTGCTCGCCGAGGCTGGTTTCAAACCTGATCATGGCTATGTCTCGGTGTTAAAGCGCGCCATCAGAACGATGAATTTCACCTTGGAGGGTCTCGACCGTCTTTGGATCCCGGTTGAAAAATCCTGGCGTTTGAATGAACGCCACTACGGTGGGCTCGCAGGACTAAATAAAGCAGAAGTCACCGAGCACCATGGTGCAGCCCAGGTAAAAATATGGCGACGGTCCTTCGACATTCCGCCCCCACCGGTCGACCTTGATCACGAATATCATCCGGCAAATGACCCGCGCTATGCTGCGGTTCCTCCTGCGCTCTTGCCGAGCTCTGAATCTCTCAAGACAACACTGGAACGGGTTCAGCCCTATTGGGAAGCGGCTATCAGCCCTCGCCTCGAGGCCGGTGAAAACGTCGTAGTCGCAGCACACGGCAATTCCTTGCGGGCCCTGACCAAACTGCTATTCAGCATCGACGACCAAGCGATTATAGACATCGAAATTCCAACGGGTAATCCACTCCTTATAGAGCTAACAGATGATGGTATTACACCGGTCTCTGCACGCTATCTCGATGGAGATCGTGCGACCGCATTGCCGGAAATAATCTGATCCAAGCAAGGACCAGCGATGAACCCCGTTGCCGACTTACGCTACATGGACACAGCTCTGGCGATGGCCTGGGCTCAATTGGGCCGAACCAGCCCGAATCCCGCCGTGGGATGCGTTCTGGTTCGTGACGGGCAAATCATCGCCACGGGCGCAACGGCGGATGGCGGGCGCCCCCATGCCGAACGACAAGCTCTCGATAAAGCCGGCGCCCGCGCGTCTGGCTGCACAGCCTATGTCACGCTGGAACCGTGTGCATTCCACGGGCAAACGCCGCCCTGCGCCAGCGGCCTCATTGAAGCCGGTATTGTCCGAGTTGTAATCGCCACAATAGATCGCCACCCAAAAGTGTCTGGGCGCGGGGTTCAAATGCTAGAGGACGCTGGAATAGCTGTTGAAACCGGTCTGTGCGCTGATCGCTCGGATCCGCTTTATGCGGGTTTTTTTAATCGCCTCGCAACCGGTCTCCCCCAGGTCTATATCGACGACAATTCGGCGATATATGACCACACCCTGAGCCCGCAAGACGCTAAAGACCCCATAGCACATCTCGCACAACTCGGAGCTCGGGGATTCAACCGCATCAATATATTAAATAATATCACATTAGATCAATCACTTAAGAGGCTTTTGGATCAACAAGAACAATGAAGGCATGAACAACATTGCGTTAACGTTCCAACCCTACTCTGACATCTAATTAACCAAGATATCTGAGTGGATTTCTCGATGGCCGGCCCAAAAGTCGTGTACACCAAGCTTAGCCAAGCCACGGTGAATGAAATGTGCGAACGGCACGAATACCTGTGGTCCGGTCAACCCGGAGGCGCACGCGCCTGTTTTGCCTACACAATTCTCGAAAATCTCGATCTGTCGGGCCGCGACCTGTCGGATGCCGACTTTAGCGGGGCAGTGCTACGCGGAACAAACTTTTCAGGCGCAACCCTGAACAGCTCCGTTTTCTTCGCAGCAGATCTACGACAAGCAAATTTGGCCGGAACGTCATTGCGACGCGCTGATTTGCGGGGTGCGATCATGCGCGGGGCCGATCTGACGGGAGCCGACCTGACCGAAGCCGACATGCGCGAAGGTGCTATCGCGGAAGTCGACAAGGAAAAGGGCCTGACGATCCTGAAGCACAAAACGCAAGGGAATGACGCCAGCAAGGCCAATTTTACCGGCGCGAATTTGTCGAAATCCAAAATGGCTGGAATTTCCGCCCAATCTTCCGACTTTACCGACGCGATTTTACTCGGAGCCCGAATGATCCGGGCCAATCTGCAAGGATCAAATTTCAATGGTGCAAACCTGGAGGGTGCTGATCTGTCAGGTGCAGACCTGACCCAGACAGATTTTTCCGACAGTGTGCTCGTTGGCACCAAAATGACCATGGCCAAGACTGAAGGCATGAAAACCGAAGGCGCCCTGACCGCAGAGCCCGTCGGTATTGATCCTGACGATATGAGCCAGCCAATTGCCGAACAGATTGCCTCGCACATGCGCTGGTGCGAAACGAACGGAAAAGAAGGAAAACCGTCTCTCTTTGACGGCGCTGATCTTCGCGGCCTCACATCGCTTGCGGGCAAGACGCTGACAGCGTTCCACGCTCGCGGTGCAACCTTGTACGGTCTCGATTTGGAGGGCGCACAATTACAGGGCGCAAGACTTGAAAAAGCGGATTTGCGCATGGTCTCACTCCGCGGCGCTGACCTTCGGGGCGCAGACCTGACTGGCGCGAATTTGAGCAATGCCGACATGAGAGATTGTCAATTCGGACCGCTAATTCTCGAAGCCAACCGACTACTGCCGGCCTCCATGTCCGGTGCCAAGGCGCGCTATGTGGATTTTCGTGGGGCTGACCTGCGGCAGGCCAAAGCGAACGGTGCGGATTTTTCCTATTCTCAGCTCGATGGTGCCAATGTCCGCAAGGCCCTGTTCGGTGGATCCTGCTTCACGGGCAGCAGCGTCGCTGCTGATTTTGTCCACGAAGTCGACGATTGCGATGGCGCTGTAGATCTGGACGCGGCCTGACTTTCGGCTATGGCGAAAACAAAAACGGCAGGCCATAGCCCGCCGTTTTCTTTCTCAAAACCTACGCAATCACGCCGCTTGGCTTGGACCGCTATCAACCAACGTTGTGGTTCCGGATCCATTTTTCTGTGTGGAGATCGAAATCCGTTTCGGCTTCGCCGCCTCGGGAATGTCTCGCAGTAACCGAATCGACAACATTCCGTTGAGCAGCCTCGCCTCAGAGACCTCAACATGATCCGCTAAATGGAAGCGTCGTTCGAACGCGCGCTCTGCGATACCGCGATACAAAAATTTCGGAGCATTCTCATTATCCGCATTTGCGACGATCCGCCCGGAAATGGTCAGGATGTTTTTTTGAACCTCGATTCCAAGATCTGCGTCATCAAAGCCCGCGACCGCCAATTCGATCAAATATTCATCTTCGCTGAGATGCTGAATATTGTAGGGCGGATAACCCGGCGCTTCGGTTTTGGTGGCCGAATCCATCATATCCGCGAGCCGGTCAAAGCCGACGATGGAGCGATAAAGGGGGGTAAAATCAACAGTACGCATAGTTTCTTATCCTCATTTGAGCGACAAAACCGCTGGGCAGAGCCCTGCCAAGCTTCGGTCCAACCGTCCGAACGCATTAACGTCCGTCCGTTTGCCAGATCCCGTTTCGGCAATCTGTAATGATGACATGGGAAGCGAGTGACTCGGACGCAAGGCGTCAGGCCAAATACCGCGTCTGATGGATTGCGTGGAGCGTCCAGCTTGTCTACAAAACAGAACGTTCCATGGGAGAATTTTATGCCAATTTCTGTTTTGCGTTTATTGCTCGGTAGCTCACTGTTAACTCTGGCCGCCTGTGGTTCCGCCACTGACGACGCCAACAGCACCGCCGAAGCTGCTGCAACCGACACCACAATCGAGACAGATGTCACATCACAGGTGCCTGAAGCCCCTGCGGAACTGGCCCGTACAACGTTAGACGACGTCGTTGCTGGGAGCTGGCGCGGGGAAAACGCTCAGCGCGATGAATTCAGACATCCAGCGCAAACCCTAGAATTCATGAATATTCCAGCCGACGGAACAGTCATTGAAATTTGGCCTGGTGGCGGTTGGTACACCGAAGTTCTGGCACCGTGGCTCGACGCGAATGACGGCCAATACATCGCCGCCCATTTCCCGGCAGAAACCGGGAGTGATGGTCGCCAACGCTCTCGAGGTCGCTTCGAAGACAAAGTCTCAAACACTGAAATTTACGGCGATGTGATGATCGTAGATTTCACCGAAAGCAGTGGCCCACTGATCGAACCAGGGACAGCCGATGCGGTCCTCACATTCCGGAACGTCCACAACTGGTTGATGTATGGCTGGTCCGAGAAAGCTTTTTCAGATTTTTATACCGCTTTGCGCCCCGGTGGCGTTTTGGGTGTGGTCGACCATCGCCTGCCATCCACACGCGAACAGGATCCCACAGCGCCTGACGGCTACGTACAACAGGACTATGTCATTGCCTTGGCTCAGGAGGCCGGTTTTGAATTGGTCGATACATCTGAGGTCAATGCCAATCCTGCAGATACCGCCGATCATCCCTTCGGCGTTTGGACTCTGCCTCCGGTGCGCCGCGATGCGCCACGTGGCGAAGTTGCAGATCCCGATTTTGACCGGGAGCATTACGATGCGATCGGTGAAAGTGATCGTATGACATTGTTATTCCGCAAGCCGGAATAACTATTTACGGGCGGCCGGCTTTAAAAAATCCAGGGCGGCGGCATGTAACGGCGTATTCGCCGACGCGATGACTTGCCCGCCGTCCCAAGCCGGACCGCCCGTCCAGTTGGTGATAACGCCTCCTGCTCCCTCGACGACCGGAATTAGGGCCTGAACATCATAGGGCTGCAAATCAGTCTCCACGACCAGGTCCATTCCGCCCATCGCTAACATGGCGTAGGCATAGGCATCATAGCCGTAACGGCACAATTTTGTTGCCTGCCTCAGCGTGTCAAACACCGCCAACTCCGGCGCCGCGAACAGCGCCGGGTCTGTGCTCGACATGATGGCATCACTCAAGCAGACTGAGCGCCTCGTCTGCAGGACACGCGACCGACCACCCTGCGCCAGGACGCTCCGTCCCGGCGCGCCAATAAACCGTTCCTGCGTAAACGGTTGGTCAATGACCCCGACAACCGGCCCCGACCCATCAGACAAGGCAATCAGGACCGTCCAACTCGGCAAGCCACAGATAAAAGCACGCGTTCCGTCTATCGGATCCAATACCCATTGGCGTTGATTACGGCCGATTTTTTCGCCGAACTCCTCACCAAGAATGCCATCATCGGGACGTTCTCGATCCAGAATTTCGCGCATGGCACGTTCGGATGCGCGATCGGCAAGTGTGACAGGATCGAAGCCGACTTGGTATTTATTTTCGACAGCCAGCGCCGTTCGAAAATACGGACGTATAGCTTCGCGCGCGGCATCAGCCATCCGGCCGGCCAATTTGATATCGTCTTGGTAATCACATTTGGACATAGAAAAGCGCCTAGCATGGTGTGCACCACCTTGCCAGACGCAATCCGACCCCCCGGTCTATCCCCTGCAGATTGGACTATGAGCGCCCCATAAAGTCTGCTCGAACGGACGCTACGCTGCGTCGTTTGCAGGCTCTTCCGGTTGTAGTGATTTCGCGAGCTCAAGGAGTCTTTTTCGCGGGCGCTCACCGAGGCGATAATAGGCCCGGATCAAGTCGACAGTCTCTTTTTGCGACAGGACGTCCGGCGCTAACCCGCCTTCATTGGCCGCTTCATCTCGGCTGGAGAGTCCTTCATAGAAGTACTGCACAGGTACATCGAGCGATTCAGCCAGTTCAAAAAGCCGACTGGCACTCACACGATTAGCACCGCATTCGTATTTTTGAATTTGTTGAAAGCGAATGCCAACCGACTCAGCCAATTGTTGCTGGGTGAGTCCCAAAAGACGCCGCCGACGACGGAGCCGCTTTCCTACATGAAGGTCAATATCATTTGTCATACTACTCGCCGCCTAATCTTCGCGTATCAAATTGCGTCTCTTATGGACGCACACCTGACAGGAGAGCAAAGCGCGTGCCGCGCGAAGATGACCTCAATTCTTCCCCTGAAGTGGGCATGATTATGACGGTGATTAAAAAGAAGCCGCATTATTGGAGAACTTATTGATAAACTGATGAATTTTTTGACGAAGCGCTCGAGCTCGTGGGGTCAGCACAACCCTTTTTTCATCTAAATAGAGACCCCGGCTGATCTCAATTTGGAGCACATGCACGCCCAAATCGGGACGACCATAATGTTCTGTTGTGTGTCCGCCCGCATAGGGAGTGTTTCGAACCGTTACGAATCCAAGTCCAGTCATTATGGCCTCAACTTGATCAACAATGCCGGGATCGCACGACGTGCCCTGCCGATCCCCCAAGACGATATCGACTTCTGGCGCACTCTTGTCCGGCATAGAGTGCATGTCGAGAACGATGGCTGTTCCGTACTTTTCCCGGCAGGACTGAATCACACCGTTCATGGCCGCGTGATAGGGCATATAGTATTTCGTAATCCTGTCTCGCACTTCAGAAAAACGGAATCGTTTGCGATAGAGCTGTACGCCGTCCACACCTACACGGGGCACCACGCCAAGCCCGGCTGCAGCTCGCTTTGATGCTGTATCAACGAAGGCGGGCAATCGGTCCGCAAACATGCGAGGATCTAACTCCCACGGCCCGCGATTGACATCAACAAATACTCTCGGAAACTTGGCCTCGATCAGATAGGCGCCAAAATCAGGTGCATTCTCAATCAAATAGTCCACATACGCGTCTTCTGATCTCCGTAAAAATGGTTGGGGCATGACCGTCCGACCTAGCAAATCCTCGGCATAGAAGCGCCCTGAATGGGGTGATGCGACGATCAGGGGACATGCGCGCACCTGCCTTGGCGGCGTCACGCTGACAACACCGTCTCGCGACAGCGAGTTTGCCGAATCTAGCGGCACAGGTGATGATGTCTGCTCGGCGATCATGCCGAAATTGTGGGCGGCTGCGTTCAAACGGTCAAGCTGCAGTCGCGTTCAGCGAGCCTTTACCTTGTCGAGTTAGGGTATGGCCAGTTTTGAATTTGTGATGGTGGGATCCGAAAATGGCGAAAATTCTTCTGGCTGAAGATGATGATTCAATGCGGGACTTCCTGGCAAAGGCGCTCAAGCGGGCTGGCCATGAAGTCACCGTATGTTCAGATGGTGAGGAAGGCATTGATGAGATCGGCGAAGAGCCGGCTCGATTTGACCTGCTCTTGACCGATATAGTCATGCCTGGAGTCGATGGCATTGAATTGGCGAGACGCGCCGCTGAAGTTGACCCGACACTGAAGATTATGTTCATCACGGGGTTTGCCGCCGTCGCGCTTAATCCGGGGTCCGGCGCGCCGACAAATGCAAAGGTCCTGTCCAAGCCTTTCCACCTTCGCGAGCTCGTCGATGAAGTCGCCAGGGTCATGGCCGCCTGAACAGCGCCAACAAACATTCACATGATCCAAGACCGCTCTTCCAGGGCGGTCTTTTTTTGTCGTGCGAAGCGCACTCCAGGTTCGGTTCGTCCATCAACGAAAGCCATCTCGATAGGCACATCAGTCATATCCCGAGCGTTTGGACACGGACAAAAGAAAAGGCCCGCTCCAAAAGGAGCGGGCCCAAATCTCACGTCAAAGAATGTTAGAGACTACCACTCCTTGGTGACGTTGACGAACAGACGACGACCAATGATGTCGTAACCTGAACCCAGGACTTCATTACCGTTAGCCTGTGTGGCACCGGAAGCGTTCTGGTCAACAACAGCAGGCTCTTCATTGAAGACGTTGTTGACACCGAAGGTCAGGGCCCAAGTGTCACGATTTACTGTCATCGACAGATCATGCATCCACACGGCATCCCAGCTATCGACAGCATCGCCACCGAGCTCGGAACCAGCTTCATTGCGATCTCCGTAGTTGACGCCAACTACGTTGAAGATTGAAGCCTGCTCACCGACATAACGTGAGCGCCACAGCATCGACCAGTCACCGCTACGAACACGATGGTTGATCGAACCACGCCACTCTGGGTTACCCCAATCGCCGACAAAGTCGGTCAGGTCGGAAACCACTGTGGTCTGATTACGAACTTCCAGTGTCTTGGTGAAGTTGGTGCTCATGTCGTAGTTGAAGCCGCCGAACCAGTCGAGGTCCATGTTGAAGCGACCGGTAAAGTCCCAACCATTGGTATTCTGTGTCGCAACGTTAAACGGTGTCGTGTCAACGAATGCCAGAAGACCAGTCGCAGCGTTCCGCTCGCGACGTGCACAGAACGGATCGTTCGGATAGTTGGTCGACGAGTAACACTGACCCAGTGCATAGCCCGCGGACGGAGTCGCGATTGAATCTTCAACTTCAATGGCGAAGTAGCTCACCCGCAAGGATGCATCAAAAGCATCAATCCAAGGCTGATCGAAAACGAAGCCAATTGAGTAGGCATCGGATGTTTCCGGATCGAGACCAGGGTTACCGGCACGGAACGCTTCGATAGAAGAAACGCCGTTCAGACCCAAAGCTGTTGGATCAACGCCATCTGCAAAACAGTTGGCCAGAACCTGTGGATCACGATTGTCTTCGGTGACATCGTAGACACCACCATTGTTGGCCGCGAGAGGAACCACACACGGATCAGAGTAACCCGATGTGAAACCCGTCTGACCACCCAAGAACAACTCACGCAGGTTAGGTGCGCGGAAGGATGTACCCATTGTCGCATTGAAGGTCAGTGCGTCGGAAACCATCCAACCCAGCTTGGCTGAGTATGTGCTGTTCTGACCGTAGAATTCATGATCAGTCAGACGACCAGCAAGCTCAAGACTGACGTCTTCAGCAAAGCGATGGCCGCTAAACAGTGGGATCGCCAACTCACCATAATATTCAGTCAGCGAAACTTCACCGATAGAGCGACGGTCGGCGAAATAGCCAGCCGCACGGCCTTGGGATGCGACCGTATCAGTACCGGAGTCGAGTGAATCGCGACGCCATTCCCAACCAAACACAGCACCAACTTCACCGGCAGGAACCTCAAACAGAGGACCGGTGACAAAACCACCAAAGATCAGCTCATCCACCGTTGTGGTGACTGTGCGATCGATACGCAGGAAGTCATATTCCTCCTGCGAGCCAAAGCTTGGTGCAGAAACACCATCGCTTGGGTAGAGGTTTTGGTGGAACAAATTAACCGGAACACAATTCGTTGGGTCAAGGAAACCAAACAGAGATACGTTCTGATTGTCGTAACCACAAATAAGCTCACCCGGGTTCAGTGGGTCCGCACGTGTCGTTGCGATGGATGTGCGCAGGCGATCTTCATCGACCTGTGGACGAGAGGAATACCCCATGGAACGGGTATAACCACCGAACACTTCATAGGACCAATCCGGAGCAAAGCTCAGATCGCCCTGGAAGCCGCCCATAAAGCGTGTGTACTGGATTTCGACGTCAATATTGCTGCGCTCGATTGGCGACGCAAAAATGGCAACCACGTCATAACCGAATGGGTTGAACGGGTTAGAAGCGCCGATGGTCGGGAAGATCTGACCGTGATAGCCAGATTTTTGAGTTGTCTGCGAGTTATTGTGCAGAAGCTCAGCAAATATCGTCACGTTTTCCTGACCGAGGAAACGGTCCATGGTGTAATCACCATTGAACATGAACGAATAGGACTGACGATCAGGAATGATGTCAGTGCGCTGGTCCAGATAACCGGAACGATACTGTTCATCGCCGGAATTGCCCGTCGAGAAACCAACTGGCAGCAGACCTGGCAGGTCTGTTGTGCCAGGAGTGCTGTATACGTCGCTCCCCCAGGTCAGCGGCGAGTAATTGGTGAAATCGAACGAACCATCGACATACGCGGAATAAACGCGAATACGGTTGATGATTGAACCTTCACACTCGGACGCTGTTGTTCCGTCAGGCATGATCTCGATATCGCGTGAGCAATACAAGCCATCTGTTGGATCATAGTTCCAGTCACGATCCTGAACCTGCATGCTGTCCTGATGGGTATATTCCATCGAGAACAGGAAGCGGCCATTTTCGGATGAATCACCCATGGCAGCAGACCAGCGATGCGAACCGCCACCGTCTTGCTCAGGAGATGTGATGAATGTGCCGACGCGGAAACCCTCGAAGGAATCCTGCAGGATCACATTGATAACACCGGCAACAGCGTCAGAACCGTAAACCGAAGATGCACCATCGAGCAAAATGTCGACACGCGCGATCGCGTCGGTTGGGATCATGTTCAGGTTTGGCAGTGCAGGTGCACCCTCAACGCCTGATGGAGCCACACGGCGACCATTGATCAACAGCAGTGTCTGATCCGGGTTCAGACCACGCAGTGTGATCGTGTTGGAACCAGGTCCAGCATCGGTCACGAATGCACCGGTAATGGTGTTGTCCAGCTGCACGCCCTGCGCGACAGATGTTGTCTGCAGGATTTCCGCGGCGTCGATCAGACCGGCATCACGGATGTCCTGGCTGTCGATGACCTGAAGCGGTGCAACGGTGGTGAATGAGTTCCGCGCGATGCGCGAACCTGTAACAACGATGCGGTCATCAGAAGCGGCGACACAATCGCCTGCGGCATTGCGCTCTTCACCGACATCACACTCATCGCCGTCTTGCTGCAATGCAAACGCTGGCGATGCCGCCAGGCCTGCTGCTGCAAAACCGGCGAGGATGGTTGAACGCAATAGACGTTCACGATCCAAAATATTGCTCACGATCTTACCCCTTTAACTTTTAGGTCTTGGCGCGTTCATACGAACCAACGCGCATGGCCGGGAATCCCCCTAACCTAAAAGCATTATCGCGGTAGATAGCCTCTCTATACAAGCAACAACGCCGTGTTCGCCGCATTTGCGCCGCAAACGTTGCAAAAAAGTCATAGTCTAATTCGCCCGCTGGTTGATTGAAAATTTCGGGCGACGAACAGCATGATTATGCGATCGATCGCGCATTTTGCGACAAGTCGGCCAAGATCAACTGCTCAACAACCACTTCGAACTATATGTTTCGACGCCGTGAAATGGCTTCCGCAATTTCTCTAGGCGTGCTTCTTGGCGACCAATCATCCGACTTCTCGGTGAGTACTGATATCCAGCAGCCAGCACGCCTTGCACACCCAGACTTTGGAGGTTAAAACCCTCGACCTCTGCACAGGATGGGCGCGTAGCTCAGCGGGAGAGCACCTCGTTGACATCGAGGGGGTCACTGGTTCAATCCCAGTCGTGCCCACCATCCTTTATATCCGGAATTGCCAATGCCAACTCGCCTCGCTGACTTGTTCGAAACAGCAAGCAGTAGCGACGTTGCGCCGTCATCCAAGCACACCGCACATGATGAAGAATTTCCCGAAACGCCGTACGCGATCTGCCTAACGCCCCGCTCCGGCAGCACCTACCTAACTTACCTCCTTAAAGAAACAGGAAAATTTGGCTTTCCGGATGAATGGCTAAACGCATTTAAGATCAAGGACGAGGTTGCTAGCCTGGGCACCTCGAACATCGCATTATTCCTTCGAAGAATTTTGATCAAACACGCATCAGAAAATGGTGTTAGTGGCCTCGAATTTTCCTACTCCCAATTATTAGCGGCTCAGAAAATTGGTAATCTCGACAAAACGCTGACCGGGCGCATGAGATACTTCTACCTTCGACGTCGAAATATCGTGCGTCAGGCGATTTCTCTCTACACAGCCCTTCAGTCTGGATTACTTCACTCGAACGATTCAAACGACGAAAAACGCGCCGCTCACGCCCAGGTTAACTATAACCGCAAGGCCATTCGCGAAAACATCAACATTTTGCACGATCAGGAAATGGGTTGGGAGACCTATTTCGGCTCTCTCCGGATCGAGCCGGATCGGTTGTATTATGAAGATCTGATCGCACGGCCTGACAAAGTCCTGCGTCGCATGTCGAACATTCTCGGCCTGGATGTCACACCGCTTCCATCGCGGAATTCTGCGATCAAACCCATTTCTGATCATCGAAACGAGGAATGGGAAGCCCGCTTCCGCGACGAGGAAGCGGACTATCTTAAGACCCACGCCAAGTACCGGCCGTTCACTCATATTCGGGCTCAGGAAACTTGAGCACTTCAAAGCAGGGCCAGCATGTTTGGGCCCCTAGGATTTAATCCATGGACAACCGCCTTCGCGCCGCGCTTTCATCGGTGACAGAACAACAATCGGGCCGAGGCCTGATCGATGCCGGCCGGATTGAGACCGCCAATATTTCCGGCGAGACCGCGACGATCCTGCTGGCCCCTCCCGTGGCCGGAAAATCCGATTTAGCGACACTTCAACCGCAGATCGAAGCGGCCGCCAATGCCATCGACGGCATTGAACGTACGCGAGTCATTATGACCGAGCACAGCGAGACGCCAAAGGCACCAAAATCTCCGAAAGCCGGTCACAAACATGCGCGTCCCAAGACCGCGCCGATACAAAAACCCGCCAAGCAGGTGCTGGTTGTCGCCTCTGGCAAGGGCGGTGTCGGCAAATCAACCGTCGCCGCAAATATCGCCGCAGCTTTGGCCCGAGACGGCAAAGCAGTCGGCCTGTTGGACGCCGATATTTACGGCCCCTCAGCACCCCGCCTTTTCGGGCTCAATGATGTTCCCGGCTTGCGCAAGACGGATGACGGCGTTCAGCCACTCGAAGCCCATGGTGTCAAAATAATCTCGATCGGCTTCATGCTTAAACCCGGTGCCGCCGTGGTTTGGCGTGGCCCGATGGTGTCGGGTGCGATCAAGCAATTTCTGGCAGACACCGATTGGGGCGAGCTGGATGTATTGGTCATCGACATGCCGCCGGGCACGGGCGACGCCCAATTGGCCATCGCCCAGGACGTTCCTGTCGACGGTGCCGTCATCGTCTCAACCCCCCAGGATTTGGCACTTGATGATGCTCGCAAGGCCATAGCCCTGTTCGATCAGACTCACGTGCCGGTACTTGGCATTGTCGAAAATATGAGCGCCTTCCTCTGCCCTCATTGCGGCGAAACCAGCCATATCTTCGGTCATGGCGGTGCGCGCGCTGAGGCCGCAGCGATTGGAGTCGAATTCCTGGGCGAAATTCCACTGCACCTCGATCTGCGTAAACGGTCCGATGAAGGCCTTCCGGCCGCATTGGAAGACGGACCGATCGGTGACGCATTTCTGCGCACAGCTAAGGCCGCGCTCACCGCCGCCGAAACCCTGACCAAACCCGCACCGGAAATTATTTTCGACTAAAGCAGCTCCAACCGGGTTGGCACGACGCCGCCGGGAGCGGTGACGCCAAAGACGTCACGCACCACTGCCTCGGACAAGCTGGTGGCGGGCGGTCCGTCCTCCCGGATCACACCGTCTTGTAACACCACAACCCTGTCCGCATATCGAGCCACGAGCTCCAGTGCATGCGCAGCCACAATAACGAGCCGACCGCGATCCGCTTCGGCCTTGAGGATTTCCATGACCGCGAGTTGATGCTTGGGGTCTAGCGCCGCTGTTGGCTCGTCCAATAACAACACATCCGCCTGTGTTGACAAGGAACGCGCAATCAAGACTCGGGCACGCTCACCAGACGACAATGTATCAAAACGACGGTCGGACAAATGCGAAACGCCCGCGCGATCAAGCGCCTCCTTGATTGCCGCTTCATCTCGCGCGCTCAAGCGCCGCAAGGGTTTAAGATGCGGCACGCGCCCCAGTGCCACAATCGTGTGTACTTTAAGAGCCCAGGCGGAACGGCCGTCTGGCGGCAAATAGGATATTCGGCGAGCACGCGCCGCGAACTTCAACGATCCAATGGGGGCATCGTCCAGACAAACAATGCCGTCCGACGGATCTGCCAATCCCGCGCAAACGCCAAGAAGCGTTGATTTTCCCGCTCCATTTGGCCCCACAAGAGCCACCAATTGCCCACTTTCAAAGCACGCACTTGCATCGATCAAAGCGGCGGCATCGCCATATCGCAGGCCCACCCGCTGTAAATTTAGCTGGGTCATGGCGCGCGCCTTTGAGTGGCCCGAACCAGCCACAGAAAGAATGGCGCTCCCAGTAATGCGGTCAGCACACCCAGATAAAGCGGCATTCCCGGGCCGGAAATCAACCGGGTCGCCATATCGGCGCCAACAATCAATAGGGCCCCGCCCAGAGCAGATGGCAAAATCAGGGCCGCTGGTTGATGCTCAACAAAGGGGCGAAGCAAATGCGGCACAACCAGACCGACAAAACCGATAGCGCCTGAAACAGCGACCCCGCCACCTACCGCCATCGCTGTACCCCCAATAACCAGTATCCGCAAAACGCCAATTTCCACCCCAAGACTGCGCGCCGTCTCCTCACCTAAACTCAACGCATCAAGGCCACGTGCCGTGAGAAATAACAACGCGACACCCGCCACAATAAGCGGCGATGCGAAACGAACTTCATTCCAGCTGGCATCATTGAGCGACCCCATTAACCAGTACGCAATTTCCGAAAGCGCCCAAGGATTGGGGGCCATGTTCATCAACAAGCCGGTCAGGGCCGTCGCAACAGCACCAACGGCGACGCCCGCCAGGATCAATGTTGTGGCACTGGCGCGGGCGCCCGCCAAAGTGAGCAATAGTCCGACGCCGATCGCTGCACCGAAGACCGCAGAAACCGGAACGGCAAAGGCAAACCTTTCAGACAGGCCAAAATAGAGGGCGACCACCGCCCCCAGACCCGCGCTTGCCGAAACACCGACCACACCCGGATCTGCCAATGGGTTACGAAAGAAACCCTGCAAGACCGCGCCCGAAGCACCAAGGCCGGCGCCCACCAAAACACCGAGCAAGACCCGCGGCATGCGCAATTCACGCATCACCAACGGCCCCAAGCTTTCATCGCCCGAGAGCGCACCAAGAAAATGGTCGACCTCCAGCCGCGTATCCCCGGCGAACAATGCCAATGCGATGAAGCCGACAAGGCCGAGCGCCAATCCGGCATTGAGTTTCCAGTGCGTCAAGACCCGTCCTCCCGGTTCACCGAACGCGCGGTACCAAGCTCGAACTGGTCAAGAATATCTGCAATCGCCTCCGCCGCATCAATCAGTCGTGGCCCAGCGCAGGGCCAATCACCGCTGGTAATGTCATGACGCTCCGCCCGTTCAATCAAACGGTCATAGCCCGCATGACGCGCGCCGCGATTGAAGGTCGAGGCATAACCATCGACAAAATAGCTGGTCAATACAATATCCGCCTCCAGCGTCAGTGCGAATTCCGGGTCGCCGCGTGTCCAGCCAACCGCCCCGGCATCGGCAACAACATTGCGACCACCGGCAGCCCGGATAGCGGCATCAACATACGTGCCAGCACCCGCCGAGCCGCCCGAGGAACTCAGATAAACAATCCCGGGGTCCGCTGAACGTACGGCCGCCCGCTCACTCAGCAAACGAATCTGCTCATCCAGGCTCGAGACCCAGCTCGCGGCCTCAGTCTCTTGGCCGAGATAGGCTCCCAGCGCTGTCATATTGCCCCGGACGGAATCGAAATCCTCGCCCCAGGCCAGCTCGAAACTGGTGTGGCCCGCACGGTTCAGCAGGGCCGCAGTCCGTCCACCGTCCCCGGCACCAAAAATCACATAATCCGGGGCAAGGGTCAGCAGCCGCTCGGCATCGGGCCAAGCCTGCGGCAATTGTTGTGCCCAGACGGGTGCCGCCGAAACCGGCTGATCGACCTGCCACGACAGAGCCGCCACGTCGCGGCGTTCAACCAGCGCCAGCACATAGGCATCAGCGCATAGTGATGCGGAAACGACACCGCCCGAAGGCGGTGTCGTCCGGCTGCTTTGCGCGGATGCCCCACTAATTGTGAGACAGCCGCAGACCGAAATACAGGCCACGGCCCGGCGTATTGAAGCCGAAGACATCCTGATAATCCTCATCAAGCAAATTTTCGCCACGAACATAGATTTCCATACCCTCATCTACGGTCCAGCGAAGCTGTCCCCCGAGCAGTGTATAACGCTCCAATATCACCGGCAGGAATGTTCCAAAATCAGTATCCCTTTGATCCCCCGTATGATCGGCCGTCAGAGACGCAGACCAATTCATCCCATCCGGGTGCCAGTCCAGTGTCAGCGACCCCAAGCGCTCCGGACGCCGGATTTCCGAACCACCATTTTGCTCACTTTCCAGCAAACTAACCGAACCAAAAACCGAGACTTCGGACGACATGTCCCAGGACGCCTCAACTTCCAGCCCCCGTCGCTGAGACTCAGTTGTTGCGTTTCGAGCCGTCGCGGGAAATCCACCAAAATCCGTGTAAATTTCATCTTGCAGGGTCGATTCAAACCAAACCGCTGACCACTGGCCGCTGCCACCGGCAAAGGATTGTTCCCAGCCCAACTCCCAGCCACGAGACGTCTCGGGATTCAAATCTGGATTACCGACAAAGAATGCCGGAAAGAAGCCGAACAATTCGAACACACCGGGGTTTTTTGTTCCTTCACCCGCACTGAGACGAATACGCCCATCAAGGTTGTCAAAGGACCACGCCGCTCCGATGCGCCACGTTGTGGCATCCTCAAAACGATCATTTTGCTCCAATCGTGCTGACACGGAAACATCCAGCGCTCCATGGCCAAGACCATAGTCAAGCGCCACCGCATCCGTTTCAAGAATTCGCGTCTGGTTTTCAAAGGCCCCCGGCCCCGCATCATTCTTGGTGCGATCGCGCTCCGCTTCAAGCAAGCCGGTAAACCGGTGGCGCGTTTCTCCTTCGCCCCACAAAATGCTGGTCTGGTAATTCGCTTGCCAGCGCTGACCCAATGAGCGGGACTTTCGATCATCATCCACATAATTCGTCGCGGCATCATCAGTCAGCTGAATGCCTGCGCGATGCAACCATTCCACGCCGCCCCTTTGATAATCTGCATTGGCACCCAAATGACCAAAAAATTGCTGCCCACGTCGCACATTATCGGTGTCATTGAGTCGACCGTCATAATTCACGTCAGCATCGGAATCGGTGATCTGGTCAATCCACCGAACACTGGCCTCCAGTGTCAGCGCTTCGTTGACATCATACGCGCTGGAAAACGCGCCGGTGCGATTGCTGTATCCATCGCGCTCCCCACTCAGACCGGAAATATCAATCCCATCGGTCTCAAGACCCGACACACTCACAGATAAATGCCCGCGCTCAGACCCAGCCGCCAGGCGTCCGCTCATGCGCGTCGTCCCCAGTGCACCAGTTTCAAACCGGAAGCCGGCTTCACGGCCCACCGCTGGAAGGGCACTGGTCAGGTGAATGACACCACCAATTGCATCGGCACCCCAAAGGGCTGATTGCTCTCCGCGCGCGACTTCTATCGAGTCGATATCGTCAAACGCCATATGGGCGAAATCAGCCTCACCGGTAAACGGACTCGAGGCTTCAATGCCGTCGATAAACACCAGAGTGTGGTTGGCCTCCGATCCACGGGCACGGATTTGGGTCAAAGCACCGGCCGGTCCCGATTTCGAAACCGCCAGTCCCGGAACAGCCCGCAACATATCGCCAATGAAAACTGCGCCCCGGGCTTCAAGGGCTTCAGCATCGAGCAGCGAAATACTCGATGTTGCCGCATCCGCGGCAATCGGCACACGCGAGGCTGTAATGACGATGACATCATCATTGCCCTGCGCGAGAGCGGGTTGGGAACTAAAAAATAGTATTACGGCTGCACGTGTCAGCCAGACAGATTTGGTACGCATCAAACGTCTCCATAGCGTTTGGTCCGGGGCGTTTCCGCACCGGGGTTGCAAGGAGTCGTCAAAAACGGTGATCACCGCGCCGGTCTCGTGTAACACCGCACGAGCGGACAGACGACAGTGATGGCAGGTCTTCCGGCTTGCGGGTCAATGCGAACGATGCGGCCTTCCCAGAGCAAGCTCCAGTGGACAAATGCATCGCTGCTCACCGCCTACGGCTGCGGGCACAGCGCCGGACTAGGACAAATATCCGTACCGGCTTCCCGATTAATCCCTTGAGGGAACCATCACGGGGTGTGAACTCTCGCATTCGGGCGAGGAAGTCAATCGACGCGGCTGGCGAGTTGAGCCTGCAAGTCACGAATTTTATGTTGAAGATCACGCTCACGCGTGACGTGAGGCAGAGCAAGATGTAATTCGAAGGCCTTCAATTCAGCCTGGGCCTTGCGCCAACGCAACCACAACAAGGCCACCCGAGGCCCGTCGACAAGATATCGACGCCACATGCGACGGGGCTCCTGTGCCAGTCGGTGCAACCATTCAAGCCGGGCAGATTGAATCCATTTGGGTGCACGCTCGGCCTTACCACCGAGAAAATCCAAAGAGGCGCCGACACAAAGACCGACACCCTTGCAATCACCTCGGTCCAGACAAGCTTCGGCAATCATTTCTTGCTGCGGTGACCCGACGCAAATGAACACGAAGCGGGCGGGATTTTCGGCGACAAATTGCGCACACGCCTCGACGGCATCCCGATTCTGCCTCAACCCCATCGGAGGCTCGTGCCATCGCAGATCTGTCAAATTATATCGGGCAGTCACCGCGGCGATGACGTCTGCATCTCCACCAATAACCGTCACGGTCTCGTCGGGATTGATCACATCATTAAACAGACGCTGCGTCAGATCAGAGCCTGGAGCGATATCAATCTGTTCGCCAGACATGCGCCCGATCAATTCCAATATACGGCTGTCGCAAACTGTTAACCAGGCCTGCGCGTAAAGCGTCGCCAGGATTGTATCCGTTTCAAGCCGCACCAGATGATCGACATTGGGCGTCACAACAAAGGCGAAGGGCTTGTCCGCCGCACGCGCCTGAATGCGCTCAACGGCGGTATCCAGGCCAATCTTGTCGAAAGCAGAATTGAGAAACCACACATGCCTCGATCCGGTACGCCGGTCGACAAATTCGGTTTTCTCAACAGCCTGCATGATAATTTTTCCGTCCCGTTTCGCGCCATAAGCGAAGTTTCCGAGAAAATTCTGCAAGTTCCACGCCGATTTTTGCTATACTTGCATCCAATCGGCACCTCAGCGGCATCTAACTATCGGATCCTGGGGAAATGAGGACAATTAGATGGCTCTAAAAAGTGCACTCATCACGGCGACGGTCTTGCTAGCAGCAACGCTGCCCGTATCTGTGCCTGCAATGTCGGGCACGCCAGTAGGTGTCGCGGTTGGACCGGTAGAGGTCACCTATGATCGAACCAATGATCTGGAATTCAATCTGCACACGACCTGTTTTTCCGATCGCTGCCCCATCTTTGAGCTGGTCGTGGGTTTGCCCGGTGAAGGTGGATATCGCATCGGGCTGTAATGCCCTTTATCCGAACGCGTAAAATCAACTCAATTTCTTCAAGCGCCGCAAGTCAAACCGCGCCGGATGAAGGCTCTCACGACCTGCACGCTCCAACACGCCGGGCTCACCATTAATCTCTGCCGCCAGAGATTCAGCAAATAGCGGGGCGTGCGCAAAGCCTCGAGACCCAAAACCAGCCAATACATAAACCCTGGCATTGAGAGGCTCCGGTTCAACTGGTGCCAGACCACCGCGCGCCTGATCACCCCAGCGCGCATCAAACCCATCATTTGGCACAGCGCCGACAACCGGTAGAAAATCGGGAGTCGACGCCCGCACACCCGACCAATGCCGCAACACTGTTTCGCTCAGCTTCGCAGAAATCGCAGGGACATATTGCGCTGCTGACTCCTTAAACTCGGCGAGCAATTGTTCCGGCGGCCCGGCATTTTCACTGTGACGGTGATTGGCACCAAGCAAAACCCCTCCACCCTCGACCGCACATACATAACCACTCCACACGATCGGCCGTTTCGGCGCCTCACCCTCAAGCACAGCAACCTGGCCGGCGCTGGGCGCTATTGCATCACACACGCTGCGCGCCTCAAAACCATTGGCAAACACAACAGCCGCCGCCTCAGCGATTACCGCTCCGCCTTGATCTCGCAAACAGACACCGGTCGGCGTCTCTTCCACGGACTCGACACGCGCCGAGATCACGGCTTGATCCCTCAACAGATCGGTCACCAGCCGTGTCGGGTCGAGACGCGCTGCGTCGTGCATGTCGAAACCTTCAGCATCCCATTCATAGCCAGGCCCCATCAGCGCGGCGATCTCGGCAAGCCGGACTTTGTCGGTCTCGTCCTTGGCGAGCCGCAATCCGCCCTCGGGATAGAATCCGTCGCGCCCACGATACAAACGATGTGCATAATCGAACGCACACAGTGTCGCCCGCACATGGGGTCGATCTGCCTTTTCCAAACGCGGCGTCAACAGACCCGCCGGGGCCCCGGACGCACCGGCGGCAATGCCCTTCCCATCCACGATCACAATCTCACGGCCTCGCTGACGCAAAGCATGCGCCAGACTGGCCCCCGCGACACCCGACCCGACAATGGCGATCCGCCCGTCAATCGGTTCACTGCGTTGATATGGCGACGCGTCAACCGATGCGCCGGGGCCGGCATAGAACGCCTCGAGGCGTTCCCGTTTGCGTCCGAAACCTGGTTGTTTGGACACCTCAAATCCCGCCTGAGCCAACCCACGGCGCACCGCACCGGCGACCGTGAATGTGCCAACGCAGGCACCGGGCGCCGATAACTGCCCCATACGATCAAACACCGCCTGCGACCACATCGCCTCATTCTTCGCCGGCGCAAACCCGTCCAGGAACCAGGCATCCACCCGCGCCTCGACCTGGGACAGAGCCGCTTCCGCCTCGTCCTGGAAAATGGTGATCGTGAAACGGTCAGCAGCAAACACCAGACGGTGAGCCCCCTTGAAGGGGCCCGGCCATTGCGCAAGAAGTTGGTCACTCAACGGTTTCAATTGCGGCCACGCCGTAAAAGCGCGCGCCGCATCCTCGCGGGCCAGCGGATGTTTCTCGACACTGATGAAATGCAGCCAGCGATCCTTCGGACCCTCGCGCTGCCACAACTCCCACAGCGCCAAGGCATTCAAGCCGGTTCCAAAGCCCAGCTCGCCCACGACAAAGTTTCGTGCATTTGTCTGCGTCCATGCCTGCGGCAATTTGCAGCCGCGCAGGAATACAGCCCGTGTTTCCTCGAGGCCGTCATCGGCCGAGAAATACACATCGCCGTAATCCGCAGCTCTCGGGCCTCCCTCGCCGGACCAATCCAGCGAAGCGTACTCACAATAAAGCGCCTCGCGGCTCATCCGGCCGGACGGGAAACTGGACCGGTCAACGTCATGGCAAATTTGGCAAATGCCATCATGCCTTCGGGCCACGGCCCCTGCCCGCTGGCCGGCTCATAATGGCCCACCTCACCAGAGTTTCCGAAATTGACCCCCCAGTCAGAAGCCCAACTTTCAGCTTTCGAAATATCACAGGTGTGATCATTTTGACTCGCCAGCATGAGTCCAGGAAAACCAAGCGACTCGCGCGGCACCGGGGTGAATCCGTGGTCACCAACTTTTTCTGCCATTTCTGGGCGCTCCCAGTCCGATGCCCCTACCAGGAAGGCGGCGGCCAACTTTTCCAGGTTCAAAAGCGGCGCGGCATGTACAATCGTCAAAACGCCCACTGAATGGCCAATCAAGACAACCGGTTTTTGCGCGCGTTCAACCGCCTCAACAACGCGGCTCACCCAGGCATCTTTGCGGGGGCGATCCCAGTCATCCTGAACCACGCGACGAGCCGTCGACATTTTGGCTTCCCACCGACTCATCCAGTGATCCGGTGATGCATTGCCCAGTCCGGGGACGAGCAGCAATTCTGAGTCTTTGATTTTCATGGCGGTGTTCATAGAGCATTTTCAGGAAAAGTTTACCCCGGATGTGTTCCGGGGTGGAGACCGCTTTTCCGGCTCGTAAATGCAGCACCGCAAGTCTTGCATTTACAGGCGGAGGAATTCTCGCATGAGGCGCATTCGCTTTGCCGCAATTAAAAAAGGCGTGGAGCTCTCGCTCCACGCCTTTTTTTGATCCCCCTGGTCCCCCCGACCGGCAGATCTCAGCCCATTTCGGGCTATCCCAGTTCAGACGGTATCTCGTCCAGCATGGCTTCCATTTCAGCGAAGCTCGGCTGAGCTTTGCCGGGCACACCGCCGCGCCCCATTTCAACCGAGATCTGCGCGGCATTTCCGTGTAGATGCGCCACCAATACTTTTTGGATGATAATGTAGAAATGGTGGTCCTCATCATAGACCGCCTGCAGATAGGTCGAAAACGGACCGACAAACCCATAGGCCAAAAACACGCCCAGGAACGTACCGACCAGCGCACCACCAATCATACCACCCAATACAGCGGGCGGACTATCAATCGAGCCCATTGTCTTGATGATACCAAGAACCGCCGCCACAATCCCCAGCGCCGGCAAGGCATCCGCCATTCCCTGCAGCGCATGCGCCGGTGCTGCCGCCTCGTGGTGATGCTTCTCCAGCTGCTTCTCCATATGATCTTCGACCTGGTGTGGGTCTTCCAGATTCATGGTCATCATCCGCAACGTGTCGCAAATAAAATCGACCGCGAAATGGTCCTTCATGATCTTGGGGTAGCGCGAGAAAATCTTGCTCTCCGCCGGGTTTTCGATGTGGGCCTCGAGCGCGATCACACCCTTGGTCTTCATCATCTTGGTCAGCAGGAACAACAAGGACAGCAAATCCTTATAATCCTGGGCCTTCCATTTCGTGCCCGTGAAGATCCGCGCGAAATCCCCCGCCGTACGCGCCACAACCGCCGGCGTATTGCCGATCAGGAACGCGCCAAGCGCGGCTCCACCGATCATGGTCATCTCATAGGGCGCTGAATGGAGGATCACGTCAAAATGTCCGCCAGCCCACACAAAGCCGCCAAACACCAATACAAACACGCAGATAATACCGATTATCTGGAACATTACACACCACCACCTGTTTTTATCCGGACATGTGATCTGCCCGATTTGAGGTGACTATGACGCGTTAAGCTTAATGTCCCGTTGAACGGCGGTTATAGACTGGTTTACATCTACCACCGGTTTGCGTTGCAACATCGCGGAATGTCGGTTGATTTGCGCAAACATGCGACGGCCCCTACATCTGGCCCATGACACCTCCCTACGATCCGTCCAACCCGACCAGTGCCCGTGAGCGCCAGCAGGCCTTCCGTCTGCTGTTTCTGTGTCTAATGGCGACGGGTATCGGCAACAATATGCTGTTTGCCATCCTGCCGCCCCTCGCGCGTGGGCTGGACGTGGCCGAATACTGGGTCGGCGCGATCTACACGGTCTCAGCCACGCTCTTCATGATGATGACTCCGATCTGGGGCGCACTGTCGGATCGCCGCGGGCGCAAGCCCTTCATCGTCTTTGGCCTGTCAGCCTTTGCCATGTCGACCCTGGTCTTCGCCGCCGCCGCCTGGGCCGGCGAGAGCGGCTGGGTCCCGCCGATGGCCGCGATCTTCGCCATGGCCATGGCCCGCACCTTGTTTGGCGGATTGGGCTCAGCCACCAATCCCGCCTCCCAGGCCTATGTCGCAGACCGCACGACACCCGAGGAGCGCACTGAAGCACTGGCGGGCATGACCGCCGCATTTGGCATGGGAGCCATTATCGGCCCCGCCCTAGCCGCGACATTTGTTGAATGGTTTGGCGTCGCGATCTTTATGGTAATGATCTCAGTGCTTGTGGCCGCAGGCGCGTTCGCCGTTTGGCGTTTCCTCCCTGAACAGTCTGCGCCAAAGGTCCAGTCGCGCCCACTCAACCCGCTCAAGCAATTCGCCTTCGCCGCCGATCCGCGTCTGTTTCCCTTTGTGATCTACGGTGGCCTCATCTGGATCACCCAATCTCTCGGCCTGGCCACTTTGTCCTTCTTCATCATGGACAGTCTGGGCCTCGACGAAACCCAGGGCCTGCAAATGTCGTCGATTGCTCTGGCAACAGGGGCCGGTGCTCTGATCATTGCCCAGCTGGTTGTCATCCCCGCGCTTAAGGCCAGTCCACGCGTCCTGATGTCGTCGGGGGCCTTACTCACAACAATCGGCAGCCTGTTCATGCTCATCGCACCAAACTATGGCGGTATCGTCTTTGGCTATCTGATGACCAGCTTCGCCTTCGGTCTGGCACGGTCAGGCTTTGTTGGAGGAGCCTCGATATCCGTATCACCAGAGGAACAGGGCCGCGCCGCCGGACTGACCACAGCGACAGCCGGTCTCGGCTTCATCATCGGGCCGATCGGCGGCTTGCTAATGTATAATCAGTTGGGACATTTCAGCCCGTATTTCGCCGCCGCTGCACTCGCGCTCATCGCCGCGGTGCTGGCCTGGCTGCACCCGGGCATAGCCCGGGCGACAGCGGTCGTAAAACTCAAGCCGGAACCCCGCGCGCCGCTATAATTCGCGTTTGCTCGCGACCGAAAAATTCAGCGCTCGCAGGACATCCCCAGCATCAATCCCCATTTCCAGCTCCCAATTGAACCTGGCATCCGGGATCGGGCCATAGGCCTCAAACAGCGCATCACGGGCCTTCAAATTGTCCGCGTAAACCTGCTTCACGATCGCGTTCTCCGCATCGAGAAAATTCACCCCGGCCCAGTATTTTAAATCCTCGCCGTAATTGATCTCATCGACATCGTTTTCAAGCAGAATCAGGCTCAGCATAATATTGTCGCTGCGCGCTTCGATGTATTCATCAAAGGCGACAAACCGGATTGGCGATTTATTCGGGCTGGATATCGTCAGTAATCGTGGATCATAACCGTCCGAGGCGATCGCCGCCGGCTCCACCTCAATCGAGATCGCGCGTTCGGCCGCCCAATCGTGAAGCGCTTTCAGTCTCGGGAATTCGCCCAACAAATTTTGAAGCTCACTCTGTCGGTCTTCTGACATGACGCGTCCTCGTGATTTGCCTAGTCGCGGGACTTCCAGCCCATCGCGGCGATCGGGTCGGCAATCGCCGATTTGGTCAGTGGATTGGAATACAAGATCGTCACAAACACTACAATCGGAATCCAGGTTAGCAGAGCCCAGGCTCCGAAGGATCCGGAATTGACCAGGATCACCGCGACCATCAGGACCGTGTAGACGTCTACCGTCACGCCCGCTTCATCCAGGCCCAGCCGCGCCCGTGACGTGCAAAAAAGATAGCCACCAAACAAAACCGGCACAGACGCCGCCGCATAGAGCCAGCTGGGAATAGATGTATAGGCCAGCAGCAAAATCCACCCGACAAAAGTGCCCAGCAAAATTGCAATATTCAGCCCGTATTTCTTCACGTGACTACTCCGTCGCGGTCATCACCGCGTCATAGGCGGCGCTGCCGACATAACCATCCGCATCCAGACCATTGGCGCGCTGAAAAGCGCGTAATGCTCGTCGCGTATTCGGACCGGCCAGCCCGTCGGGACGACCCGAATTGAAGCCGAGCGCATTCATGCCTTCTTGCAATTGACGTGTCTGCGAGCGTGTCAGCGGCACATTGCCTTCAGGCCACGGTCCGACAAAAGGGTCACCGCCGGCAATACGGTCCGCCAAATGCGCCACCCCCAAAGCGTAGGACGTGGAATTGTTGTAGCGCTTGATCACGCGAAAATTCGGGAACGTAACAAAGCCTGGCCCCGCGCGCCCCGCTGGCAATTCCAACCGCCCGGCCCGCATCAGATCATCCGCGGCCCAGCCATCGTCACCGTGTGGCCGCACGCCGAGCAAGGCCCAGGCGCTGACCAGACGTGATTGCGTCGGGTCCCAATCGGCGAGGTCAAAATCCTCTGGCAAGGTCACTTCAATCACCACCGGTGCATCCATTTCCCAGCCGGCCCGGCCCAGCAGATTGGCCGCCGAAGCCAGCGCATCATATTCATTCGTCCAGATATTGCGCAGGCCATCACCGTCCCAGTCGACGGCGCGCTCAAGATAGGTCGTCGGAATAAATTGCGTCTGCCCCATTGCCCCGGCCCAGGAGCCTGTCAGCTGCTCGCGCGTGGCATATCCACGATCAATCATTTGTGCCGCAGCGATCAACTGGCTCTCGGCCCAGTCGCGACGACGGCCTTCCCAGGCCAGAGTCGCCAGCGAGCGGATCGTGTCATTATTGCCCGGGATCGCGCCATAGGAGCTCTCCAGCCCCCAGACAGCGATCAGAATTTCGGCGCGCACACCGTACTGCGCTTCGATCGCATCAATCGTTTCGCGACGTGGCGCATAGGCCGCCTGACCATTCGAGATCCGAAGATCGGATGCCGCAATATCAAGATAGGACCAGATCGGCCGAACAAACTCTGGCTGGCTGCCGTCCAGCTCGATCACCCGCGGATTGGGCTCCAGATCATCCAGCATATTCGAGACGGTTTCCGCCTCAGCGCCGGAAGCGGTCAGTCTCTCGCGAAACCCGTCGCGCCAGTCTGAAAAACTTTCACCCTCGGGCTGGGCCCAGGCTGAAACGGCCATCGAAACCGCAGCCACACAGGCCGCAAACACAACACCAGTACGAGAAAACACGGTCATCCATTCCCCAGGATCAAAGCCGGGTCGAGCCCGGCGATTTCGATTATAAGCTTCTTTCGTAAAGCTTGTACGAAATCATCATGCTCATTGCTGGGCGAAATGAAGGCACCCGGACCGGCAATGACTTCATTTTCAAAATACGCCGCTACATCGATGCGCACCGAGGGGCGAAACGGGTTCTGTCGCGCCGAAACTATAGGGAGGCCGTTAATCGTAATCCGGCGATCATCAGCGGTGGCGCGCGCTTCCGACAAACTCGGACCAGAGTTTTGCGGACCGTCACCAGAAATATCGACGACGCGGCGCATGCCTTCATAGCCATTGGTGTCCATCAATTCGATTGAGCTTTCAATGGCTGCACCGATGGCTGTGCGCCGCCCGGAAATAAAGGGTGCCACTGCGAGTGTCGCAGCAAATACGCGCGCATCCGCTTCAGTTTCGATCACCGTCCAGGGCGCGACAACGCGTTGGAAGTCTCCATCGGCCCATTCCAGATACATTATCGCAATCCGGCCATAGCCACCGCCCTGGATCGCATCAATAACGTCAGGATCCGCCAGGGCCGCAACATGGCCATCGCGCTGACGACGCGCCTCGGCTTCATCAATTGACGAGGACACATCAACCGCCAGCACCAACTCCAGATCGACCATCTCCAGCCCCTCAGGAGAATATTCGACCGGGCGACGCAGCTGGATATCATCAAAATCATCGCCCGAAGCAGCCGGCTGCGTGAGCCCCAGCGCGAGCGCCAGCCCTGTCAAAACCATCAACGGATTCATGGTGCGTGACCTGCTTCCGGACGTCCTAACTCGGATGGTGAAGGGGCCGCACCGGCAATTTCCAGGACCAGCTTACGCAAAATCGCCTCGCGGAACTCCTCTTCGGACCGCGCTGGAAGCACGAAAGCGCCTGGGCCAAAGATGACATTTTCCTCAAAATAATCATCCAGATGCACTTCAACTGGGCGAACCCATCGTCCCACCCGCTCGGAAATCACCGGCAACCCATTGATGACCACATGAGCTTCGCGCGCCAGCTCGTGCGCCTCGGCCAATGGCATGCCCTGATTAAGCGGACCATCACCGGAGATATCAATGATCCGACGCCCAGCGGAATACCCATTCGTCTCGATACGCGACACCGAATCGGCGACGGCGGCACCAATGGCGGTGTAATGCCCGCGTTCAAAAGGCGCTGCAGCCACGGTCGCGGCAAACATCAACGCCTCTTCCTCACTCGAAATAATCGTCCAGTCCGCTGCAGCGCGTTGCAATCCGCTATCCGCCCACTCGACATAGGTCACCGCAATCCGGCCATACGCGCCTGCCTGGATAGATTGAATCACATCCTCACTGGCAAGGGCGGCGACATAGCCCTCGCGCTGGCGGCGCGCCTCTTCCTCATCGACGGAGTAAGAAATATCAACTGCGAGCACCAATTCGACATCAACCTCGATATCGGTTCGCCCGTCAATTTCTTGCATGGCCATTGCCCCCGGCATGACCATAGACGCGCACAGCACTGCTGCCGCGATTTTTCGTCCCAGATGTTTCATGGGGTGAAACTAGGTAGAGCAGAGGCTCCCGGCAACTGACTATATTGTAAGGTCGTCATCGGCCATCGATCTCAGCCTGGCTTACGCGCACATATCGCCATCGCAGTCGACATCAGCGCATTTAGCGGCGTGGCCTCATCAGACCATTTATCCTCATAAAACCCGACGATCTGAAATCCAATATCCGTCTGCCCGCCAATCAAATCTTCCAGAGTGTGGCTGAATTCGAGCGGCCATCGCTTTTTCCGCAGAGCAGCCAACTCAGCGTCGTCAAGACTGGTGAGATCTGCATAGGGGAGGCTGTACTTGGCCACCAGGGCGGCTTTTCCATCATGCGCGTCCTTGCCGAACAGGTAATACGCCGGGTTCATCACACCGGTCATCAAGCGGCCGCCGGGCCTTAACACCCGAATGCACTCCAGCCAGACCTGCCTCACATCCGCGACAAAGCAAGTTGAAGCCGGGTTAAAAATCATGTCGAAGGACGCATCATCAAAGGCCGACAAATCGGCCATATCGCCCCGCTTAAACGTGATCTCCAATTGTTCCCGCTCAGCAACTTTGCGGTCCAATTCAAGCTGCGCATCGGAATTATCAAAACTGGTCACGCGGGCCCCGGCCGCCGCCATCAGCGGCACTTGCTGCCCTCCGCCGGAGGCCAAGCCAAGCACATCCTTGTTTTTCAACGCGCCCAGCCAGGAATCCGGGACGCACTTATTTGGTGTCAAAATCAACGATAATTCACCACCCCGGGCTCGCTCGATTGCCGTGCGACTCGCAGGCTGGCTCCACGGGCTATCGCCTTCTTCCGCCTCGGCATTCCACGCATCGCGATTGTGTTCTACAATATCCATGCACAATTCCTCCGGCCTCGCAGCCTGCTCACACCACCACAACACAGGTCTGCGAACGCTCCAAGCCTATTAGCACTGCACTTCACCGCAATAGATTGATTGACTCTATCGGGAGGCTCTTGTACCTCCCCGGCTCACTTGAAACGCGTACCAGAAAATGAAAGCAGTCCGATGAAAGTCCGCAGCTCAATCAAATCGCTGAAGAACCGCCACCGTGATTGCCAGGTCGTAAAACGCCGTGGCCGCGTCTATGTGATCAACAAGACTGATCCACGCTTTAAAGCGCGCGCTGGCTAAATCGCCATGAAGACGGCCACAAAGGCTGTCCTCTGGGATTTGGGCAATGTCCTGTTGGACTGGTCGCCCGCCAATCTTTATCGGAAAATATTCGACACTGAAGATGCGGTTCAGGACTTCCTGGGCCGTATTTGTACGATGGAATGGCACGCCGAGCACGATCGCGGTGTCTCCATGGCCCAGAATCGAATCGCTCTTATTGCGAAATACCCGCAGCACGAAACCGCGATTCGAATCTGGGAAACGCGTTTTCTGGAAATGGTGACGGGAACCGTGCCCGGCACCGTTGAAGCGATGAATGCTTTGGCTGGCCGCGATATCCCTCAATACGCGCTCACTAATCTACCCGCCGAGTGGCTCGGCCCTGTCTGTGACAATTTCCCGGCCATGCGTCATATGCGCGATATCATCGTCAGCGCCCATGAGGGGTGCATCAAACCCGATCGCCGTATTTACGAAATCACCGCAGATCGCCTGCCGCATCTGCCCGGCGAGGTAATATTCTTTGATGACCGACCGACAAATGTTGAGGCGGCTCGCGATTTTGGTTTCGATGCCGAAGTGTTCACGGGCGAAGCCGATCTTGTCTCAGCCTTAAAAGATCGCAAGCTTCTGCCCTGAATCTCTGGACGATTGCGCTGAGCGGGCTATCTTGTCCCAATGATTACCTTGCTCCTTGCCTCAATGCTTGTCTTGACGACCACTCAGGACGACGCACCCATTCAGCTCGCACCCGCGACACAATTCCAGACACCGGAAGTGCGTCTCGCCGAACGATTGGACGCACTGGCCGAGGCCGACGCGGTTGCTGCAGTGCAATTGGTCGACGAAATTCGGGCCCTGTGGAATAATTCCGGCAGCGACACAACATCCCTGTTGATGGATCGTGGACGCGTGGCCGAAGCGGCGGGCAGTCCTGAGATCGCAGCGCGTATGTTCGACCATGTTACGGCGCGGTCGCCAGAGTTTGCCGAAGGCTGGCTTGCCGCCGGACGCATTGCCGCCGCCATGGAAGACTGGCCCTACGCATTGGAAACCCTGAATACGGCACTCACCATCGAGCCGCGCCGGTTCGATGCGTATATGACAATCGGTGCCGTGCTGGAAAGTGCGGGTGAAATTGAAGCTGCGCTGCGGGCGTATCAGCAAGCATTAGAAATCTATCCGGCATTTGAAGCCGCGCTTATCGCCCAGGCGCGGTTGACCGAAGCCCTCTCTGGACAGGCACTCTAAAACGCGATGGAGATAGAAATCTCGACCGCGTTGATCGTCGCATCATTGGCTGTCACCGTGTTGGTAGGGCTCCTCGCTGCCATGCTTATCGGTGCTATGATCACCAAACGGATCGCCCGGCAGTTTCCACCAGGCTCTGAGTGGCTCAGTGTCGGCGGCATCAAACTCCATTTCCGACGCACCGGCATCACCGATCAAGACCCGACAAATCCAGTGATACTGGTTTTGCACGGTGCTGCCTCCAACCTTGAAGAACCGTATGCCGCGTTCTCAGATAGTCTCGCAGGTAGCGACGTGATCTGGTTGGACCGCCCGGGTTTGGGCTGGAGTGAGCGGCCGGCAGATGGCCGATGGTCACCCCAACGCGAAGCCGCTCTGATTGCACATTTTCTCGATGCACTGGGTGTTAAGACCGCCATAGTGATTGGTCATTCCTGGGGCGGAGCGATCGCGATGCGCCTGGCCATCGACCATCCAGACCGCGTGCATGGCCTGGTTCTTATTGCGCCACCGCTGTGCGCCTGGATCGGCGACCCCGCCTGGTTCAACCCGGCCAGTTTCTGGCCTTTAATCGGACCCTTTATCACCCGGATATTCGTGCCCCTCACAGGCGAAAAAGCGTTGGAGAGAGGGGCGATGAGTGCGTTTCATCCCGAAAAAGTACCCGCCAATTATCTGCACGCCAGCTCTCTACCGCTCTTGCTGCGGCCTTCAGTCTGGCGGGCCAATGCCGCCGACATGCGCGATGTGAATCGCCATCTCGAGCAGCAGGAAAAATATTATATCGATATCGAGCAACCAACGGTCATAATCGCCGGGAAGGCCGATACGGTGGTCTGGACCCATCGTCACTCAGGCTTGGTTTCAAAGCACATGAAAAATGCCGAACTTCGACTTATTCCGGGTGCCGGTCATAACCCCCACTACCAACACGGTGCAGCGATTGCTCAGGCCGTTATTGATGTCCGCCAGGGCGTCGACACAGTAAGCGCAGAATGAGGCCAGCTAAACTGTCAAAACAGATGAATTTGGCCGAATGACGCGCTTGAGCTCAGAGCCCGGGAGTCCTAGTCTCCGGCGAGATTTCAATTAAGGATAATTCCATGGCCTTCACCGACACACTAGATGCCCCGACCGACACCCGCGTAGATTCTATCGGCGGAGCAGCTCGCGAACAGCTAAAGGCTTTTGTCGCGCGCATCGAACGCCTGGAAGAAGACAAGGCTGGCGTCATGGCTGACATGAAGGAAGTTTACGCCGAAGCAAAGTCGACAGGCTATGACGTGAAAATTCTCCGCAAAGTCATCGCTCTGCGAAAAATAGAAGCGCACGAGCGTCAGGAAACTGAAGCGCTTCTTGAACTTTATCTCGGTGCTGTCGAGGGCTAGCCCCAACGCACGGCTCGTTGAATGACTGGAGGCTGAGTGGGTCGCAAGGTCGATGACAAAAAAACCCGGAGCGCGCTGCGCAAAATAGCCCGGGCCAAACGTGCGGCCGAAAACGCCAGCAGCGAAGACGCAAAGCTGTCCGATTGGGAAGGCGACTTCATCGAAAGCGTCGAAGAGCGACTCGAGAAATTCGGATCGGCCTTTACCGACCCGGAAAAAGGTCAGCTCGACAACGCCCTCTCAGCGCGCCAGTCCCGCAAGCTCAAGGAAATTGAGAACAAGGCGAAAGGCAAGCCCCGAAAACCTATGTCACGCGGCTCAGGATTTGGAGCTGGCAAAGCTGGCCTTAAAAACAAGAACACAAAGTGGGTCTCCCGCGATCGCGACATCAATGCGGATATGCATGAAGACCAGGCCGCTCCCACCATTAGCCCGTCGCCCAAAACCGAACCGGCACCGCTCCGCAAGGAAGGGGACCAAACAAAATCCGAGACGCCACCGCGACCGATAAAAGGGTCTGGGTTCAAGCCTCGCATAATCCAGGGCGGCAAACCGTCAAAATAACCGCCGAACTATCGTTAGTGATTGGTTAGCCACAAATCAAAGTTTAACGCGCCAGATCCGATCTCGCGCGCTACATGTAGCGGTTCGATATTTGGGACCGACGCATGCAAAACCATTATACCGATCTGGCCGGCCTGGAAGATGATATATATGGCTGCCTCGAAGAAGCTCTGGATGAGGGTTTTGAGAAGATGGAAGGCATCGCAGCCTATGCGATGGCTTACTCACTTCTAAGGCGTCTCGACAATGTTCGCGCAGAGACGATCTATAATCCCCTGACGGAAGATCCGATGACCCGCGATTACGCAACGCGTGCGATCGAAAAAATTCATCCCGTGACCGAGCGCATTGACAGTATCCGCGCCAAACTAGATCTCCGAAAGGCAGAAAAACCTCCGGAGAAGCTCGCATCCAAGACCGCGCTCAAGGATTTACTCCAAGATCTGAAACTACGGACATGCCAGGAAACACCGTTGGCCAATTTCCTCCGCGCTCGACGCCAGGAAGGCCAATCGGAACCCGGTTGACCCCCTCCCCCCACAATCATACCTGAACGTGCGCCCTACAGATCTCGCATCGGCGCAACCATCCTGCCAACAGGGGCGACACTGCCCCAGCGCAGTCCCAATTGCGCCGATTGGGGAGGCTGTCTGGGTGATGCACTTCCCTCTTGTTACCAATCAGCTGTGCCCCCCCGTTTTGGAAGACTAGTCATGCTTCGATTAGGGATCCAGATTTCGTCGAGTCAGCACCTCACGATCACGTCGTCGAAACTTGACTCGCACGCTCGCAGATTAAACGCGAAACCGCTCAACGAAAAACGGGCCGCTTGCTGTGCGCAAGCGGCCCGTTTCTAGTCTCGAGGAATTTAATACCAACTCCCGTGGCGGGGAGGCAAAATTCCGATCAGCTGGCAGCTCGAACCTGATCAACATCGAGATCGTACTCACGAACTTTCCGATAGAGCGTGGAGCGCCCAACCCCAAGGCGGCGTGCGACCTCACTCATTCGCCCGGCGTAGTTCTCGATGGCAAATTCGATCAAATCACGTTCGATATTTTCGAGCGATCGCAAATGACCTTGCTCATCCATGATGTCGACCGGACCGATATCAGCATCAGATTCAGCCCCTGGAATAGCGGCATAGACATCGCTCATGGCCTCACTTGCGCCGGAAACCTCAACGTCCATGCTGGGTGTCAAACCCGAAATTTGAGGGAAATCCTCGGGCCCTAAAAGGTCACCGTCACACAAGATCACCGCGCGGAACACGGAATTCTCCAACTGGCGAACATTGCCTGGCCAGTCGAAGGCGCTCAGCAAGGCGTAGGTCTCCGGAGAGGCGTCTCTGATAGACTTGCCTTCCTGCGCGTTGAATCGGTTGATGAAATGGCGCACTAGGGCCGGAATATCATCCTTGCGTCCGCGCAATGAGGGAACCTCAACCGGGAAGACGTTGAGACGATAATAAAGATCTTCGCGGAACCCACCTTCAGCCACTTGCTGGGCCAAATCGCGATTGGTTGCGGAAATAATGCGTACATTGACCTTTACAGGGCGCTTGGAGCCCACTGGGTCAACTTCGCCTTCCTGAAGCGCGCGCAGCAGTTTGACCTGCATTTCCAACGGAAGCTCACCAATCTCATCAAGAAAGAGCGTACCGCCATCAGCTTCCTGGAACTTGCCGAGATATTTGCCCACTGCACCAGTGAACGATCCCTTTTCGTGACCAAATAAAGTGGATTCGACCAAGTTTTGGGGAATAGCTCCGCAATTGACCGTGACAAACGGTTCGCCGGCGCGCTTGGAGGCAGACATGATCGATTGGGCTACCAACTCCTTACCCACACCGGATTCACCGGTAATCAGGATCGGGATATCCGATTGCGCCGCCCGCTCACCCAGGCGCACGACCTGTTTCATCGCCGGAGCGCCGGCAATCATATCGGCGAAGCCCAGCTTGCCGGCCGCCTTCTTGGTCAGGCGCTTTACCTCACCGCTCAGGCTTTGGACCATAAAGGCATTGCGGATCGACACCGCAATGCGTTCGGGACTGGCCGGTTTGACAAAAAAGTCTGAAGCGCCGCCACGCATGGCTGCAACCACAGTTTCAATACCGCCACTGGCGGTCAGCACTATAACGGGTAAATCTGGCTGCTTGCCCTTCAGGGCCTCCAGCGTCTCCATACCGTCCATGCCGGGCATCATCAGATCCAGCAGCACGACATCCACACCGGTGGCCGCCACACGCTCAATCGCTGCCTCGCCGCAATCAACGGTCTCGGCGCGATAGCCCTGCTTCTCAATTACCGCCTGTAACAGGCGGCGTTGCGTCGGATCGTCATCGACGACCAGAATTGTCTTCACCATCACCCACGCCTTTTCGGTCGCATTGTTTTCGCCGGGCCTTTGGCCTCACCGCTGTCTCCAACGGGGCGTCTATGGGTATCGTTATGGGACACTCTTCTAAATTTGACGTTTAAGCGTCGGCAATATCCGGTTAATCATAAGCAGAAGAACGGCACGCAAAGATGTCGATCTGGGGGATAATGGGTATGAGCATTATGAGTTCTGTAGCTGAAAAGCCTAGTGTACGCTGGCCGTTCCGTGCGAGTGACAGTTTTTCTGGCGTGCGCGACACCTACCGCATGCCGCTCATCCACAGCCTTCCGGGTGTGCTGTTTTGGCCAATATTTTTGTTTGTTCTGGCCTATATCGGACAATTAATCGCAGCGTTGATCTGGCAATCCAGCGGCGGTGACGCCTCCGGCATCAACATTTCGACTGCGATTTTTCTGGGAGCCGCAGGCGGTTATGCCGCGCTCGCTCTCTTTATGTGGATTGATTTTCAGCGCCTAGACGCACATCGATATGCCTTCTCCATCTTTCCATTGAAAATTAGCGATTTCGGTGCCGCCTTATTAGTGATGGTTTTCACTTTAATGATCGGCAGCCCACTGACACAGCTCGTCTACGAGTCTGCAATGACCAATCCGGAGCTGACCATATCCGGCGGGGTCACCCGTGAAGAAATTAGCAATGTAGATGATTTCATTCAGGCGGGCGCGACGACCTGGGCGATCATATTGCTAACCGTCATCGCCGCACCCTTAGTGGAGGAAATCCTGTTCCGCGGATGGATGTTGCCGATGTTAATGGCGCGAGGCGTGCCGACAATCTTCGCCATCATCATCACCTCGATCGGATTTGCCCTCATTCATATCTCGCAATCGCTCTTTGTCGTCATCGCGACATTTTTCCTCGCCCTGGCCCTTGGGACGGCCCGAGTTATGACCGGTCGAATTGCCGCCCCTGTTCTGGGTCATATGGCGAATAATGCATGGGCGCTATTCGCGGTGCCCGCATTACTCGAAATGCAAGCGGGTTAGATTGACGAACTTGGATAACCACATTAGCGCTAGGTTATGAGCAAACAAGCTGTCGCGCACAAACGCCCCCCCGCACCCCTGAAAGATTTCAAGGGCAAAAAGCCACCAGCCCCTGCCTGGTTCGAGAAGGCGTTGGCCATTCCCCACGATACCGGCAGTGTCGAGGTGGAAGGCGCCTGCATCCAATGGAAAGCTTGGGGCAAAATCGGACATCCGGGCCTCGTGCTTGTTCATGGCGGCGTCGCACATAAAGATTGGTGGGACAGTATCGGTCCCTTTCTCGCCGACACGCGCCGCGTCGTCGCACTGGATCTTTCCGGCATGGGCGATAGCGATCATCGCGATGTCTATGAGATGAGCGTTTATGCCCAAGAAGTCATGGCAGTGGCCCGCGATGCCGGAGCTTTTGATGGCGGAAAGCCGTTTGTCGTCGGTCATTCCTTTGGCGGATTTGTCGCTCTGAATGTGGGGATGACCTTCGGCGAAACGCTCAAGGGCGTGGCGGTGTTAGACAGTCCGATACGTCCACCCGAAGAGCAAAGACGCAATACCCCGCCCAGTCGCGGGGGCAATACATATGCCAGTTTCGACACCGCAATGGAGCGTTTCCGCCTGCTGCCGGAACAGCCCTGTGACAATCTGTTTTTGCTCGACCACATAGCGCGAAAGTCCTTGAAACCCGCCACGCGCGTTGATGGTACTGAGGGTTGGTCCTGGAAATTTGATGTCAATTTATGGGTCAAATTACAGTATCAAAGGCGCGTTCCCGATGAGATCGCCGCCGCAATCAAATGCAAAATTGCGTTTTTCCGAGGGGCCGATTCGATATTGGTCACGGATGAAGTCTGGAACTTTATGCGAGAAACATTCGGGCCTGACACATCAATGATTTCAATCCCGCAAGCCCAGCATCACCTCATTCTGGACCAACCAATAGCTGTCGCAGCAGCCCTGGAAGTGCTCACCGGTCCCGGCTGGGTAGAATAGTATGATGCAGACGTGCAAAGACGCTCGCTGACCTTCAGGGTTACCGCATCAATGTCACCGGCCTTCAGGAATCATCACGCACATTCTCAAACTCTTGATCCAAATCGATGGCCATATCATCGGTTTTTTTGTGAGATTCCTGAATAAACCACCCGACAATCAATGACAGCACTGCCAAGCCCAACCAGACGCCGCCGATAAGTTTTGCGGTCGGTAAGATAAGATCGATTTCACCAAAATTGAGATAATTCACGCCCACCAATCCGCCGTAAATTACGAGGGCAACCAAGGCGGTACCAAGAATAAAACGCATTTTCACATTCGCTCCCCAAAGTGAAGGAGTGCTAGTCTAGAGCATTCATCCTGCCGCGTCCAAGCTTGCTCGCCTGGCCGGCAACCTCGCCTGTTTCATAAATCCGGGGCCAATTCCCGACTTTGACAGCGCGAACATCTTGGCGAGACCGGCAACGCATGATATCCGCACTCCGGTAAATTTGATCGAACTAGGTTCAAGACAGGAATACTCATCATGGCGTCAGATCACGTACCCGGCGAAATGGACATTTCCGCGCAAAAGAGCACTTTTGATGGGGTGATGAACGTCACAGTTTGGAGCTCATTGCTTCTGTTGATGGGAATATTCTACTTCACCCTGGTTTTCGCGACCGGTGCTGACTGGCTCTCTGCCCTGCTGGGTGTTTCGGCGCTGACCGCCGCCTTTGGCTTCCTCCTAAATCTGGGCGGTGCCTGGTACATCACAGTCGTCGGGCTGTTTTTGAGCGGTTTGGTCATCGGTGGCTTGTCAAACCTCGCCGCAAGCATCTGGTAGGTAACACCTCGCTAGATCCGACTGACTAGGCGCAATCTGGTTAGGTCAGGCTGCATACATTTCGAAATCGAAACGTTTTTTGCGCGGCGGGACTTCCCCTGCCGCGAGAATTCGCGCATCGTGCTCGCTCCAGGAGATAGAGCGCCGGGGCGAAATGCGAATAGCAATACTCAAAGAACGACATGCGGAAGAGACCCGCGTGTCGGCCACACCCGACACCATCAAGAAATTCACCGCATCAGGGCACGATATCGCCGTTGAGAAGGAGGCCGGAAGCAGTGCCTCCATCAGCGATGCCGCCTTCGAGGAGGCCGGTGCCAGCGTCGGGACGCTCGCGGCGGTCTTGAAGGGCGCGGACGCGGTCTTCGCTGTGCGGACGCCCGACGAGGCAACACTGGCAAAGCTTCCCAAAGGCACAGTGCTTGTCGCCCAGCTTGAGCCGCACGGAAACCACACGCAGGCGGAGGCCTTTGCCAAAGCCGGCTTGGATGCTCTGGCGATGGAGTTTGTGCCGCGCATCTCCCGTGCCCAGGCCATGGACAGCCTCTCCAGTCAATCCAATCTCGCCGGTTATCGCGCCATCATTGAGGCCACCGCCCTCTATGGTCGAGTCTTCCCGATGATGATGACGGCTGCGGGCACTGTCGCCCCGGCCAAGGCGTTCATCATGGGTGCCGGTGTTGCCGGTCTACAAGCGATCGCTACGGCACGCCGTCTGGGAGCAATTGTGTCCGCCACTGATGTCCGCCCCGCCGCCAAGGAACAGGTTGCCTCGCTGGGAGCCAAATTCGTCGCGGTCGAGGATGAAGAATTCAAACAAGCAGAAACGGCTGGTGGCTATGCCAAACAGATGTCGGCCGAATACCAGGCCAAGCAGGCCGAACTCGTCGCCGCCCATATCGCTCGCCAGGACATTGTCGTCACCACCGCGTTGATACCCGGCCGGCCGGCACCGCGCCTGATCACCAAAGACATGGTCGAGGCCATGAAGCCCGGCTCGGTCATCATCGATATGGCCGCCCCCGCCGGCGGCAATTGCGAGCTGACCAAATCTGGCGAAGTGGTCGAGCATCAGGGCGTCAAGATTGCAGGTTATACCAATCTCGCGGGGCACCTCCCCGCAGACGCTTCGGCGCTTTACGCCAAGAACCTCGCCAATCTCCTGCCCCTGCTCATCGATGATGACGGCAATCTCGCCCCCCATTGGGACGATGAAATTATCCAGGGCATGGCGCTCACGCATAATGGCGAAGTAGTTCATCCGACACTCGTCAAAGAGGACGC
>JAQXCQ010000131.1 GCA_029251785.1 Maricaulis sp.
GGCTCGCCCCGCATATTCGTGCACCAATTGCGGGCGAAAACTCATCTCGCTTTCATACGCGAAGGCCACTTCGATCACCGCCGCCAATTGCGCCCAACCTTCAGCAAACTCTGGATCACGCCGAACAGCATCGATGAGCAAGGACTCGGCGGAAGCAAAATCGACGCGCCCCCGATAGTATCGCCGCGCCTGCAGATAAAGATCATAAGCCTCGACATCACTGGTCGGGGCAGCGTGTGTTTCCGTCACGGACGCGGTCAGCCCCAACACTTCGCCCAGCGCATCAACAATGGCGCGGGCAATATCGTCCTGCACCTCAAACACGTTCTCGACCGTCAGCGGACGATCATAGGTCTGCGACCACAAATGCGTGTCATCGACGGCATCAATCAGCTGCGCCGTGATGCGTATATTATCGCCGGCCCGGCGTACCGAGCCTTCAAGCACATGGCGCACGCGCAGTTCTGCGGCAATCTCAGGGATGCGCAACTGGCTGCCCTTATAGAGAAACGCGGACGTGCGTGAGGTGACGTCCAGCTCCTCCACCCTCACGAGCACATTGAGGATTTCCTCGGAAATACCGTCGGAAAAATGCTCCCGGTCACCATCCGGAGACAAATCCTCAAACGCCAGCACGGCAATGCTCGAATTGGTGATTGCGGCGGGCAATTCAGCCGCGGCCTCATCGGCGGATTCACGATCTCCGCCATACCTTTGCAAGCATTAGCGTGTCGGGCGGAACATCACTCCCTATTCTGGGAAAGGTCCTCGGGCATGCTAATACTAAAACAACCGAACGATATGCACATCTAACCGATAGCCCGATTAGGTCCGCTGTTGAGCAAGTTTCTGATGTGATCAGCCAAGCACTTTAATTCTGCTCCCGCTCGTCGCTGCAGCTGGTTTGGCAGGCCGTCACCGCGCATCTACAAGCCGTCACTTCGTTAGCTCCGGGCAAGCCCTTACCGCCCTTTGCCGCTGAGATGTTACGCCAGCACTAGGTCCCAGGCCTTCAGGCCCAGCATGAAGGATTGGTGACCACCCAGGCGCTGCAGCCGGTGTGGTGTCGGTGCCGCGGCGCGGTCCGGCTTTATGCGACGGCTGTTTGAGGCGTCGGGCCATGCGCTGGAGGCGCGCCAAGACGCCGGCAAGGTCGTGGAGACAGGGCGCGGGAGGAACGAGGTGGCTTTTTGGTAGGGGTAAGACGTAAGGCGCTGATACGAAACGCACTTCAGTGAATTAATCGTGCCTGTCCCAGTTTATTCTTGCAATAACGTTTCAGTTAGGACCTCACATGAATTCTAAAATATATGAAATGAATGACATCAAGGACGACGATAAATACAAACCCAAGCAGGGTGATAGCTGAAATATGAATCGGGAAGAAAATAACGGAAATCAGACAAATCCCGCCAAAACTATAAACCAGAACAGCCAATAGCGATGAAACGAATCCGGGCTTGCTTTTTGTAAACTTTTCAGAACTCAGACTCCGATGATTAACCGGTAAAAAATACAATTTCAAAAATAGACTAATTGTCATCATCAACGACATTCCCGTTTCGATCTAACGACATGCTAAATGTTTGGCGGTCGCCGTTTTCATGCGCGTACACAGCATCAATACGGTACCCGTATTCCTCATTTCTTGTAAATGTCACAGATTCGAAAATGCTCACATCAAATGCGGTCCAGGTTCCAATTTCAGCGTTTGAAAGCGCACCTCCTGTCGCTGCGTCAACTTCTTGAACAGCTAAGTTTATGCCATGCCGCGCTTCGGCGCCCCACCCTCCCACGATATTTTGAAGAGCAAATGAGCCGCCGACGCCCCGACCGAAAAACACGCCTAAGGCAGTCCCGGTAGCAGAATTTGCTCCAGTTCTGCCACCCGCATTCGCGGTACCCTCTAAAAGCACACTCTCGGTATCTATCAGCTGCATTACTTCCATTGCTATGCGCATGGCCCTCTCCGGGTTATCATTTGCCTCTTGCTTTACGAGATTAAATGCGGAAACGAGAATCATATTTTCGAATGCCACCCGCCTGCGCTTGCCGTGATTAAACGGCAAATCCAACATCCTGAAAAAGTTGTAGTAATAGTTTCGGTGCCACGCGCCTGGCGCAGATGCAAAGCCCTCTCGAACCCCCGCACCCCACGCTTCCCATGAAGACTGCATCCCCGTCGGATCCGTCGCATTAAGCGGATTATTCCCGACATAGGCATAAAGATTCCACTGATCCTCATACCCAATCGGATCGACCTGCAGAAAGCGCCCAAGGTCCGCGTCGTAATAACGCGCCCGGTAATAATAGAGCCCAGTCTCAGGGTCATATTTACGCCCGGTGTAGCGGAATTGATTACCTGACGCGTCCCCAACCATTTCCACACCAAATGGGGTGTAGAAAAATTGCTGGACGATATCGCCGGTATTGTCGGTGACGGCGAGGACATTGCCCTGGCGGTCTGCGAAGTAATACTGGGTGTCGGATCCGGTTTCATTGGCGACGCAATTTGCCGACGTGCCGCATTCAATCAGTGCGATGCGCTGGTCCACACCCGGGCCAGGAATGTAGCGGCGCAGTAGGTCGCCGTTATCATCGTATTCCGCAATCTCCATACCACCTGCGTGGATGAAGCTGGTGAC
>JAQXCQ010000148.1 GCA_029251785.1 Maricaulis sp.
GCCGCTGACGATCAAACCGGTGAGCTGGAACACACGGATACGGACGTTACAAAACACACTCCAGCGGTCGATACTGACGATGGAACGTGATCTTCCAGCGCTCGTCTTGTTCCTAGTTCAATTGAGTGATGAGCACTGGTTCCCCACAGTCCGTATAGTGCTCAATATCATTGGTTCTATCGGTTTCGCCGTTTCACTATTCGCGCTTCTTTTCAATCGGCTTCAATTATTAATCGGGATCCCCTTGATCGCGATCAGTGGTCTGATTGGTCCCTGGTCCACAATGTACATTGGGATGCTTTATCCAATTACCCAATGCGAATTGGAGCGCCTGCATGGCGCTACGGTGGATGACTTGGACGACTGCCACCAGGTATCCGGGCTAAACTCAACAAGCCTTGCATCCCCACAGGCGGAAGAACAACTGGAACGGATAGAGGAAATAGAATCTCATCCGGTCTGGATGATATTTGTGTCGGCCATGACGTTGTGGGGCTTTTGGCTCTTTACTCGCCGCTGCAGAATTGTCGGGAGGCGCAGGTGGCGACAACATCAGCGTCGCAGCAATCGGCTCTCACGCTCCTAAACCTCCGGAACACTCGTCCCGCGTTTGCGTGGCTGCGGCACTGATGGATGCTGTCGCTTGCCGCCGGCATGTTCGATCAGGGCCTCGATGCGTTTTTCCATCGGGGGGTGTGTGGCAAACATGCCCATGAAACCCGTATGCGGGTTTTCGATGAACATCTCCTTGACCTCATCCGGCGCTTTCTTCACCTGGGCGTTGCCAGAGATTTTGTTCAGAGCCGATATCATCGCATCTGGATTTTTAGTGAGCTCTACCGCGCCAGCATCGGCCATGTATTCACGGCTACGAGATAGAGAGAAGCGGATCAATATAGCAAGCAGATAAGCGACCGCGATAATGACCATGGCGATGATGATGGCGGCACCACCACTGCGACCGCCAGACCGCCGACCGCCAGCGCCGTACAACAGGCCGCGAAACAAGATCTGGAAGACAAAGGAAATAATCCCGACAAAGATCACAGAAATAACGAGCAAGCGGACGTCCCGGTGGCGAATATGGGAAAGCTCGTGAGCGAGCACCCCCTCTAGCTCAGCATCGTCAAGGGTTTCCATCAGGCCGCGTGTGACTGTGATGGTGTATTGCTTGTCATTTAGGCCTGACGCGTAGGCGTTGAGAGCACCTGTCTCGATGACTGCCAATTTGGGCATTGTCAGGCCGCGCGAAATACACAAATTTTCTAGCAAGTTATAGAGTTTGGGTTCCTGTTGCCTCGTTACGGATCGTGCACCGGTCGAGGCATTGATAATCGCCTGATGGGCAAACCAGGCGATGACAAACCATATCGCCGCGATCCCGATGGACCAGGCAGCAATAAGGGGCCAGGCGTCCAGAGCCTCGCTATAGCCAGACAGGATTCCTGCCCCTGGCTTGGCGGAATATTGGGCGTTGTCGACGCCGAAAATCAGAAGAGATATCGCCAGACCTATAAAAGTCAGGAGCACCGGAAACCCGGCCAGGAGGAGGCCGGATTTCAGATTGTTATTCCAGATGTGGGTGCGTAGTCCCGTCGCGCCCATCAGCATGGTGTTATCCTAGAATTTAATCGAAGGCGCTGCGCGTTCGGCCTCACCAACCTCGAAGAAATCACGCTTCGCAAAACCAAAAGCGTTGGCAATAATCACGGCGGGGAATTGCTCGGCGGCTGTATTGTATTCACCGGTCGCATTGTTGAAGAAGCGACGGGCGGCGGCGATTTTATTCTCCAAATCTGCGAGTTCATTTTGCAGCGACAGGAAATTCTGATTGGCCTTCAGGTCCGGATAGCTCTCGGACAGGGCAAACAATTGACGCAGCGCACCAGACAGCATGTTCTCAGCGCCAGCCAGGTCCTTGATTGATCCGGCATCGATCGCCGTCTGACGGGCCTTGATGACGTTTTCAAGCGTTTCTTTCTCGTGTGCGGCGTAGCCTTTGACGGTCTCTACCAGATTGGGGACGAGATCGTGGCGCTGCTTGAGCTGCACATCGATATCACCCCAGGCCTGATTGCAAGTTTGCCGGAGCGCGACCAGACGATTGTAGGCCATCATCACAATGAGGCCCAAGACGATCAGGATACCGAAGAAAATAAATGAGCCGTCCATTATGTTGTCTCCTTGACCGGACAAACCGGCGAAAAATTCAATATTAGTCTCCACTTATGGCGTTATTTAGTCCGTTTTCGCCTGAGAAGCGAGAAATTCTGTTCCACGCGGGGCAAACATAAGGCTTCGCGGGAAACCGCGAGGGGCCATTTTGCCTGCCTGGGCGCGCTTTGCCGACCACATTTCCCAATCCTCCATCTGATGCCGACGACCGGCCCCATCAAGCCAACTCAAGCCATCCTCTGCGGCAAACACCGTGACATGGGCCACCTGCGCGCCTTTGCCCCCGAGCAATTTCACACCCTTACCCCGCGTCATCACCGGAATATCATCGAGGGCAAAGACCAATAGCTTCTTATTCTTGCCAATCACGGCACAACGGTCACCGATGGCCGGAATACACAACATGGCCTCATCTCCATCGATCAGATTGAGGATCTGTTTGCCGCCCTTCTTGGCCGCCATCACATCCTTTTCCATCACGCAGAAACCCGTTCCCGCACCCGAGGCGACCAGCAATTTACGTTCGGGATCATGCTTGACCAGAACCAGTGGCACCGCATCATCGGGCAAATCCACGTGCAGGCGTACAGGTTCGCCATGACCACGACCACCAGGCAATTTGTGGGCATCTAGCGTGTAGAACTTACCATCGCTGGCAAACATAATCAGCTTGTCGGTCGTCTCGCACTTCACGGAGAAGGCGGATGTGTCGCCTTCCTTAAATTTGAGCGTCGACTCATCGGTGCCATGCCCCTTGAGTGCCCTGACCCATCCCATTTCCGACAGGACAGCGGTAATCGGTTCCCGGACGATAAAGGCTTCAGGAGACGCATCGGCCACAACAAGCGGTGCATCGCTGAATGTCGTGCGGCGCGCACCAATTTTGCTCTTCGGCCCATAAAACTTTTGAACTTCGGCAATCTCGGAATCGACAAGCTTCCATTGCAATTCGTCACTGCCAATCAAATCGGTCAAGCTTTGACGTTCGGCGCGAAGTTTTTCATCTTCCTGCCTAATTTCCAGCTCTTCCAATTTCCGCAAACTGCGCAGGCGCATATTGAGGATGGCTTCAGTCTGCCGTTCGGTCAGATTGAAGGTTTCCATCAAGGTTTGTTTGGGTTTGTCCTCAAAGCGGATGATGCGAATGACTTCATCCAGGTCGGCATAGACGATCAAATATCCGGCGAGCACTTCGAGGCGATCTTCGACCTTTGCCAGCCGCGTCTTGGTGCGGCGCACAACGACCTCACGACGATGATCCACCCAGATCTTCAACGCGTCCTTGAGATTCATCACACGTGGCGTGCCGGTCGGGTCAAGAACGTTGAGATTGAGCGATACCCGGGTCTCGAGATCCGTCAGTTTGAAGACCGACGCCATGAGCATTTCTGGATCGACCAACTTGCTCTTGGGCTCCAAGACAAGCCGAACGTCTTCGGTGGATTCATCGTGCACATCATCCAGCAATGGCAGACGCTTGGCGTCCATCATCAGGGCGATACGTTCCACAAGTTTCGACTTTTGAACCTGGAACGGGATTTCGGTGATCACAATACGCCACATGCCGCGGCCGATATCTTCCAGCTCCCAGCGCGCTCGAACGCGGAAGCCACCCCGGCCGGTCTCATAGGCCTCCTGCATCGATTCTTGAGATTCGACGCAAATTCCACCGGTCGGAAAATCCGGACCTTTTACGAATTTGAGCAAATCGCGGACTTCGGCGTCCGGACGGGCAATTATCTTACGCGCGGCCTGACACAGTTCGGCGGCATTATGCGGTGGGATCGATGTCGCCATACCAACAGCAATACCGTTGGAGCCATTGGCCAACAGGTTTGGAAAGGCGCCGGGGAGCACGACGGGCTCACGCTCGGAACCATCGTAAGTTTCCTCAAAGTCGACCGTGCCGAGATCATAATCCTTGAGGATCAGATCGGCCGCATGGGTAAGACGAGCCTCGGTATACCGCATGGCGGCGGCATTATCGCCGTCGATATTACCGAAATTGCCCTGCCCCTCGACAAGCGGGTAGCGGGCCGCGAAATCCTGCGACAGACGCACCAAGGCATCATAAACCGATTGGTCGCCATGCGGGTGGTATTTACCGATCACATCACCGACGACGCGGGCGGATTTTTTGTAAGCGGATTCAGGGTTCAGCTTCAGCTCGCGCATGGCATGCAACAAGCGTCGGTGAACCGGCTTCAGCCCATCCCGCGCGTCGGGCAAAGCGCGCTGCGTAATCGTCGCAAGAGCATAGGCCAAATAGCGCTTGGACAGCGCTTCATCAAAGTTTTCCTCGATGATATGTCCGGAATCCGGTTCAAATTGTTCGCCCATGGCGGAAGGCCTTTCGAATCACTCCATTCACTATAGGGCTCTGCCCCTGCATGGGCAGGGCTGCAGAACAGTTTTGTGTGGAGAAATCCGGTGTTGGCAGCACCGAGGCCACCTATTTCGCAAATCGGACTATTTTGCTATCACTAGAGGCGATGCAGGCGGCCCAATTCATCGAAGAGGCGGGTGCGCGCTTCGGGTAATTGGCGATTGGTCGGCCAGAGCACACGACGTTCAAGAAAATATCCGGTCAATTCCAGACCGCGCTGGATATCGCCGGCTTCAATCTTCCCGTGTCCCTGAAGAAATCCAGGCAATGCCAGCAACTTATCCAGATATGGTGCCGCCTCCTCCCTGCAAACAGCCCGGCCTGTTCGCGGGCTGATATGGGTGAGATCCTCGGTTACACCTGTTACCGCGCACTTTTCCGTATCGAGGCCATAGCCCAGATCCGCCAGCAAGCCGGCCTCCCATCGCACATAGAGTGCAGGCCAAATATCTTCATTATCAAAGCTCTCGACCAATACGCGCAGGCCCTGATAAACGGCAGGATGAACTTCACGTTCCGGCAGGCACAAAATTGACAGAGCACAGGCAGAATTGAGACCGGCCAATGCCGCACGGTCATCCATCACCGAACCGGCACGCAGTGTATCCGCCTCAATGGTGTAGCTGCCCAAATGATCCGCCAGGCGGGCCCGCCAATGCGCCTGTACGCAATTGCCCGGTTGCAATACCGGGCGCTTGGACCGCGAACGGGCACCGCGTACCAGTCCAGCATGCCGACCGTGCTCTCGCGTTAACAGGTCCACGATACCGCTTGTTTCGCCATGGGCCTTCACGGCCAATATTATGCCGGTGTCAGACCAGTCCATGGTTTCGCCTAGGCGTCAAAGTCCAGGCCGATCTCGGAATAGCGCGAGCGGCGCTCTGTCCATTTGGGATCAACCTTGACGTTGAGGAAGAGGTGCACTTTGCAACCCAGCATTTCTTCTAACTCGCGACGCGCAGACTCGCCGATATCCTTGATCGCCCGACCGCCCTTGCCGAGCACAATCGGTTTTTGGCTGTCTCGCTCGATGATGACGTTTTGCTCGATGCGCAATGAGCCGTCCTTCAAAGTCTTCCAGGCCTCGGTGTCGACCATCGCCGCATAGGGCAGTTCATCGTGCAATCGCAGGTACAACTTTTCCCGGGTGATCTCAGCGGCCAATAGGCGCTGTGGCAAATCCGCGATCTGATCCTTGGGATAGAACCAGGGACCCGGCTCCATCAGTCCTGCAATGTGCTCGCGCAATTGCATAATGCCCGAGCCGGTCTTGGCGGAGACCATGAACACTTCGGTGTAATTACCCGTCTCGTACAATTCCTGCGACATCGCCAGCAGGCGATCGCGCGGCAGAACATCGACCTTGTTCAGCACCAGGATCGCCTTCCGTTCGGCAGACTTCAATCCTTCCATCACACGCTCATCGTCCTGAACCGTGTGCTTATCCGCCCCCTTGGCTTCGCCTTGGTCTACGCGATCTCGGGCGGCGACATCTATAACATGGGCAATCTGGTCGGCCCCGTCAGCGCCGGCCCAGGCAGCATGTACCATCGCTTTGTCGAAACGGCGCTTGGGGGCAAAGACGCCCGGCGTGTCGACGAGCACGATTTGGGCCTGGTCGTGGATCATTACGCCTCGCACGGCAAAACGCGTCGTCTGCACCTTGTGTGTAACAATCGAGACTTTTTGGCCCACTAGGGCGTTCACAAGCGTCGATTTACCGACATTCGGCGATCCAATAATGGCAACGAAGCCAGAGCGACTTTGGGTATTAGCGGACATCAAGTCCCTCTCTTTGCAGGAGCGCGGCCGCAGCGGCGCGTTCGGCAATTTGTTTTGAACTTCCTTCACCCGTTGCCGCGTCGAGCTTGCCGACGCGGACTTCGACGGTGAAAACCGGTCGATGATCTGGACCTTTTCGACCGAGCATCTTGTAGCTGGGCTCGCCATGTTTTTTCTTGGCGGCCCATTCCTGCAGTGTCGACTTGGCCTCTTTGGGCTGACGACGCAATGCCTCGATCTTGTCGGACCAATACGTGTCATAAAACGCGGCGACGGCTGGCATGCCACCATCGAGATACAGAGCGGCGATCAAAGCTTCGCAGGCATCCCCGAGAATTGAAGTCTTGTCGCGCCCTCCGGCCTTCTCCTCGGACGGAGCCATCATCAATGCTTCACCCAGCTTGATGGTTCGCGCGACATCGGCGCAAGCCTCCTTGCGGACCAGAGCATTAAGTCGAGGTGCCAAACCGCCCTCATCGACCTTGTCGAATATTTTGTGTAGCCGCTCGGCCGTTAGCAGACCCAGCACACGGTCGCCGAGGAATTCTAACCGCTCATAGCTTTTGAAACCCTTGCGACCGTCGCCATAGCTGGCATGGGTTAGCGAGCGCTCAAACAGTTCGCGATTTTTAAACTTGTAATTGAGGCGCGTTTCCAGCGCTAATTTTCGATCAGCCATGCGTGTCTTCTTCGCGCAAAACCTCAATCACCACAAAGGCCTGGGCGTAGGGGTGATCGTCGGTGATGGTAATGTGTGTGTGTGCCGTCATGCCGCTTGGCGTCATGCTTTTGAGGCGATCAAGTGCTCGGCCCTTAAATTCGAGTGTTGGCTTGCCACCAGGAAGATTGACCACACCAATTTCTTTCCAGGACACCCCGCGAGCAATACCGGTTCCCAGCGCTTTTGCACCAGCCTCTTTGGCGGCAAAGCGCTTGGCATAACTCGCGGCACGCATGCGTCGTTTGTCGGATTTGGCCTGCTCAACTTCGGTAAACACACGCTGCACAAATCGATCACCGAACCGGTCGAGCGATTTTTCAATGCGACGGATATCCATCAGATCTGAGCCGAGGCCGATAATCATCGCTGCGCTCGCGCCTCCACCATAAGACCGCGCATCGTGGTGACAGCCTCGCGCAGTCCGCGGAAAATCGCCTCGCCGATCAAGAAGTGGCCGATATTGAGTTCGGCGATGTGGGCGATCGCGGCGACCGGCTTCACGGTATCATAGGTCAGCCCGTGCCCCGCGTGCACTTCCAGACCGCGGGCATAACCCTCCGCGGTACCGATTTCTATCTTTTGAAATAACCTTGCGGTTTCAGCCGTATCGTTGCGAAGGGCCGCTTCGCAATAGGCGCCGGTGTGAAGTTCGATCACTGCAGCGCCCATGGCTTCTGCCACCGCGATTTGAACCGGGTCGGGCTCAATAAACAATGACACCCGAATTCCGGCCTCTCCCAGCTGCCGAACGTAGGGCGCAATGTGATTGTGCCCCGCCGCCACGTCGAGGCCGCCCTCTGTGGTTCGTTCCTCACGTTTTTCCGGGACAATGCAGACCGCGTGCGGCTTGTGACGCAACGCAATATCGAGCATTTCCGGTGTGGCGGCCATTTCAAGATTTAGCGGCAGATCAATCTCGGCCATCAGACGGTCTATATCCGTGTCAGTGATATGACGGCGATCTTCGCGTAGATGCGCCGTGATTCCATCCGCACCGGATTCTGCTGCCTGTTTCGCCGCGCGCACCGGGTCTGGATGTTCGCCACCGCGCGCATTGCGAATAGTCGCAACGTGATCGATATTGACCCCAAGTCTCAGCGCGGCAAGCGGCATCAGGCAAGCCCCCGACTTCCGGGTTTAATGGCCGGTATCGCTTCCAGTTCAGGTGGCAAAGCGTCAGCAGGATAGGCGGGCACTTTGTACTCGGCGAGAGAGATCAGCGGAACTCCGACACCGGCTTCGCCTCCAGAGCGATCCACCAGACAGGCCTCGGCAATAACGCTGGCACCGGTGGCCTTGAGCGATTCAATGCATTCACGTGAGCTCAGCCCGGTCGTGACGATGTCCTCAACAACAAGGACCTTGTCCGCGCTGGAGAGCTCAAAACCGCGCCGTAAGACAAATTCGCCGTTTTCACGCTCGACATAGATCGCGTGAAGTCCCATCTGCCGGCCCATCTCATAACCGGGCACGATGCCGCCAACTGCGGGCGACACGATGATCGTCGGCTGTTCGGTCAATTCCGCTCTCACCTTAGCCGCGAGGGCCGCACACAGGCGCGCCGTGCGCTCGGCATCGGCAAAGACCTTGGCCTTCTGCAAGAAAACCGGACTGCGCAGCCCAGAAGACAAAATGAAATGCCCTTCCAGCAGCGCACCGGCTGCCCGGAATTCATCAAGAACCTCATCACGCGTCATCAGTCACCGATCTCCTCAATTTCAGCACGTAGGCGCTCGGCGGATACCACCGGCTCACACATGCGTATCGCGGCCAGAATATTGGCCAGGTGCCGGGTATCAAACACCTCGACATCAAATTCCATTTCAAAAAAACTGGTGGAGCGACTGATCGTTTTTACGCTGGCGATATTGCCACGATTCTCGCCGACAGTTTTGGCGATAACCGCCAGCGTGCCCGGCTCATTATGCAGGACCGCTCGGATCCGTGCCATGGACACAGCATTGTCTTCAGCTTCCGGTGTCCAGGCCAGGTCCAGCCATTGATCCATCGCCCCCTCTTCATATCGAGAGAGGACTTCGCAATCGATCGTATGAACCTGAACGCCTTTTTCCGGCTGCAGCAAGCCGACAATCCTGTCGCCGGGCAAAGGCGAGCAACAGGCGGCAAAGTGCAGCGTGACACCCGAGGTTAGACCACGGCCCTTCACATAGAGCATGGCTTTTTCGTCTTTGATCAATTCCCGACCCGAGACATCAGCCCGATCATCGAGTCGCCCGGGGTAGGCTGCGTCGAGCAGATCTGATGACGTAATACGACCCCGTCCCAATTCCTCGAATAATGTTTCCACGCTTTCCAGTTCGAGTCGCTTTAGGGCGTCACTCAGATCGTCCTCAATGAGTGTCTGCCCTTCACGACGGAAGGCATGATCGGCCATGATTCGACCGATCCGGAGGAATTCATCCCGCTCGGATTCCCGAATTAGACGGCGGATTGCGGCGCGGGCCCGACCGGTGATGGCGAGATTTTCCCATCCGGCCGGTGGCTGGCGCACACCGCCCTTGATAATCCGAACCACATCGCCATTGAGAAGCTCCGTGCGCAATGGACGATCGCGACCATTCACCTTGGCTGCGACGGTGGTGTGACCAAGCTCGGTATGGACCGCGTAAGCAAAGTCCAAGGGTGTCGCGCCCACAGGCAGGTCTATAAGATCTCCATCTGGGGTGAAGCAATAGACCTGGTCGGCAAACATTTCGAGCTTTGCATGCTCGAGGAATTCGTCGGGATCACCACCCTGGTTGAGGATTTCCACGAATGGGCGCAGTCGATCCAGGGGATCACCACCCGCTTCCTGCGCGGCGTCGGGGTCGTATTTGTAGGACGAGTCCTTGTAGCGCCAATGCGCGGCCACACCGCTTTGCGCCACGGTCTCCATTTGCTCGGTCCGAATTTGCAGCTCAACGCGGACACTGTCTGGCCCGATGACTGTCGTGTGCAGCGAGCGATAATTATTCGGCTTCGGCACCGATATGAAATCGCGGAACCGTTCCGGCATACAGCGCCAGGTCTGATGGATAACGCCCAATGCATGATAACAATCACCGGGATTGGGTACGATCAGCCGAAACGCGTAAATATCGGCAATCTCGTCAAAAGTCAGACCTTTACGCTCGAGCTTGCGCCAGATGGAATAGGGCCGTTTTTCCCGACCAAAGATCCGGCATTCGATACCATCTTTCTCGAGTTGCTCGGTGATCGCACTGGAAACCCCCGCCACTTCCTCACTATGGAGATCGCGGATCAACAACAATCGCCGGGTAATGGATTCGTGTGCCGCAGGATTGATGTGTTCGAAGGCCAGGTCTTCTAACTCGACGCAGACCAGATTGATCCCAATCCGACGGGCTAGCGGCGCATAAATCTCCAGGGTTTCGCGGGAGATGCGCTCGCGTTTCTCGGTGCGCTGGATAGCGCTGAGCGTGCGCATATTATGCAGGCGGTCGCACAGTTTAACAATTAGCACCCGGACATCCGAGGAAATCGCCACAACAAGTTTTTGCAAGTTCTCAGCCTGCTTGGTGCGTTTGGAACGCAATTCCATCTGGCTGAGTTTGGTAACACCATCGACCAGATTCGCGATTTCCTCGCCAAACAATTCGATCAATTGCTCGTTGGTAGCGGGCGTGTCCTCCACGGTATCGTGCAAGAGGCCGGTACAGATCGTCGCGACGTCCATCCGAAGATCGGCCAAGATCATGGCAACAGTCGCCACGTGTCCGAAATACGGCTCGCCTGATTGGCGCTTCTGCGGCCGGTGCATTTGTTCGGCAAAATCATACGCAGAACGCACGAACGCCCCATCGACGTTTGGAAAGTAACGTTCGATGCGGGCGATCAATTCGTCAGCAGTAGGAATTGCGTGCGTTGCCGCTGCAGGCTTGGTCGGCGCGCCCGTCGTCAAGACGGATTAGAGGCGGCCGTCAGGCGCGCCATCCCGGTCGTTTTGCAGGGCTTTGAGCATCTCGGACTCATCAAGCTCAACCGGCGGTGCTGGCAGGGCTGTGAGTTCCGGAGCGGCTTCCTTAGCGGCGTCTTCATCATCGTCGGATGGCAGAACGCGCTGAAGGCCTGAAACAAGGCTCTCGCCCAGCGTGTCCAACTCGACGGTCTCGTCAGCGATTTCTCGCAGTGCTACGACGGGATTTTTGTCGTTATCACGCTCAATAGTCAGCGCTGAACCGGCTGAAATGCTGCGCGCACGATGGGCGGCCAGCAGGACCAGACGGAAACGGTTTGGTACTTTTTCGATGCAATCTTCGACGGTGACGCGAGCCATAGAGCGCGATCTCCTGGATAAGGCGCTTACGATAAGAACCGCGTTACCTATCCCTGTCGATGGGTGAAAGCAAGGCCCTGCAATGTATCGGATGCGGTCGTTTGCAGCTTTTTTATCGACTGCCGGTCCGCATCGGGCAGCTCAGACAACAGCGTATCGATTGATTGCCTCGATACCGGGTCGGTCCAAGTAGGCGCGATTTCTCGCAGCGGCATCAAAACAAAGGCGCGCTCGCAGGTTCTGGGGTGTGGAATTTGCAGACCTTGATCATCCGTCATCACGGTTCCGCGAAAATCGACCAGATCAAGGTCCAGTGTCCTTGAGGCCCAACGGATCACACGCGTCCGACCCAGCCGGGCTTCAATCTTGTGTAACAAGTCAAGTAATGCCCGCGCCTGCATCGACGTCTCGACTTGAGCCACGGCATTTACATATTCCGGATCCGATGGATCTGGCCATGCAGGGCTCAGCCAATCACTTGATCGCGCAATCACACGCACGCCTTCGTCCTCGAGCATTGCCAGCGCCCGAGCAATTGTTTGCGCTGGCGTCCGCGTTTCTAATGGCAGATTGGCGCCAAGCGCGATATAAACAGGCATAACCTTCATTTCTATTCCAAGTCTTATTCAAGCTAATTTCAACAAAGGATATTCAGTGACATTTTATCCGGATGAACGCATCGGTATCTTTATTGACGGTGCCAATCTTTTCTCGACCACAAAGGGTCTTGATTTCGATATAGACTTCAAACGCCTTCTTGACGAGTTTCGCAAGCGGGGCCGTCTGATCCGGGCCAATTATTACACGGCCCTATTGGAACATGAGGAATTCAACCCATTGCGGCCGCTGGTCGACTGGCTGGCGTATAACGGCTTCAAGGTGATCAGCAAACCGGCGAAGGAATTTACCGACGATCAGGGGCGCAAACGCATCAAGGGCGATATGGATATCGAACTTGCGGTCGACATGATTGAATCGGCGGCCTTCCTCGACCATATCGTCTTGTTCACCGGCGACGGTGATTTCTGCCGGGCGCTCGATGCTGTGCAGCGTTTTGGCACACGCGTCACCGTCATATCATCACTGCGAACCACCCCACCAATGATCGCGGCCGAGTTGCGTCGTCAGGCTGATGAATTCATCGAGCTGCAGGATTTGCGGGATTTGATCGGGCGCGAGCGCAAAGGATGAGCCGGGTTGACCCCAAGCCGCAATGCAAGCTGTGCCCTCGCCTCGCCAGGTTTCGCACCGACACGGCGCGTTCGTTTCCTGATTGGCATAATGCGCCCGTGCCGTCGTTTGGAAACTTGGATGCCCGCTTTTTAATCGTGGGCCTTGCTCCCGGGCTGCGCGGTGCCAACCGAACTGGACGATCCTTCACCGGTGATCAATCGGGACAGCTATTGTTCGCGACGCTAGAGGCGCACGACTTCACGCGCGGCAAATTTGGCAATGAAGCGGATGATGGCCTTCAACTGGTCGACACTATGATCACCAATGCTGTGAGATGTGTTCCGCCGGAAAACAGGCCGACCGGTGCCGAGGCGACCGCGTGTCGCCGATTTTTAATCGATACGATTGAAGCCATGCCGAATTTATCTGTGATTCTGGCACTGGGCACGGTTGCCCATGCCAATACGATACGGGCGATCGGCGCCCCCTTGAAATCGGCAAAATTCGCCCACAATGCCCGTCACGCCTTGGATGTTGCCGGCCGCTCGGTCGCGCTATTCAACAGCTATCATTGCTCGCGCTACAATGTGAACACTCGCCGGCTCACACCTGAAATGTTCAGCGATGTGTTTACAAATATTCGCTCGCATCTCATTGCAGCTCAGGCGGCATCGCCGGACTGAGCGATCGCGGCATCGAATAGGCCTGTCGCCTTAATGAATTTATCACGACAGCCCGGGGTGCAAAACCCGACAATGTTACCGCGATATCGCGCCAGGCTGTCGGATTGAACCGGGTCTCCGGACCATGGGCATAACGCGTTGACCGCCAAACCCTTGGTTTTGTCTTCAGTCATGTGTCACCTCTCCACCACCAACTATTTTTTACAATTACGCTTATTCGGCTGGATATATCGACCGCGACTTGGCATAAATGACAACATGCCCACGAATTCTGCCAACTTTGATATCGAGAAACGCCAGATCGCCTTCGTGATTTTCGAAGACGTCAAACTTCTTGATGTCAGTGGACCACTGCAAGTTTTCTCGGACGCCAACAAAATTCTGGGTCATGCCCATTATGGCACCACTGTCGCTTCTTTGAGCGGCGGCCCGGTGACAACTGATACCGGTGTCTTGCTGAACACACGCCGCCTTGCCGGCTTGGGCATGGACACCCCAGACACACTTATCGCCTGCGGGGGTAATGGTGTGTTTGAAGCATCGCTCGATATCCGGATGGTGCGAGCGATGAGCAAGGCGAGCGAAAAATGCGGGCGTGTTGCGTCCTGTTGCACTGGCGCATTCTTGTTGGCGGCTTGTGGAATTCTCAAGGACCGACGGGCCGTGACACACTGGCAATATTGCAATCAGCTTTCCCAACAATACCCCGCCATCATGGTTGACCCCGACCCGATCTTTATCGAGGACGACGGGATATGGACATCTGCAGGAGTAACGGCGGGGATCGATCTCGCCTTGGCGATGGTCGAGGCAGATCATGGACGAGACATTGCTCTTAAACTGGCCCGCGAATTGTTGGTTTACGTGAAACGTCCCGGTGGGCAGTCGCAATTTAGTGAAGCGCTCAAGCAACAGGCCCGAACGACTTCAGGCCGTTTTGATGCGCTGCACTTGTGGATGCGTGAAAATATCACTCAGGACTTGCGTGTTGATTCACTGGCCCGGCGTTGCGCCATGAGCCCGCGCAGTTTCGCCCGTGTCTATGCGGCGGAAACCGGCCAGACACCGGCGCGAATGGTTGAGCAGATACGCGTAGATATTGCTCGAGCATTGCTCGAACAATCGACCGACAGCATCAAACACATTGCCGATATTTCCGGATTTGGGAATGACGAACGCATGCGACGCAGTTTCTTGCGCCAAATCGGTATTTCACCACAGGCTTACCGGCAGAGGTTTGATCAAAGTGAAGTGACACCAAAAACATCCCCATTCTTTGATTGAATAGGCGATGTCTAAAACGCGTTTCCAGGCGCAAGGCTCGACTTATCAAAGCCTCGGCCTACGCCCCACCATTTCAGAACTAGAGTCTGGATACACGGCGGCTTTATGGAGCGACAAACGAAGCAGGATTAGCCCAACTGTTTCATTAAGCGCGCTTTTTGCTTGTTCCACTCGCGTTTTTTGACGGTTTCCCGCTTGTCGATATTCTTTTTGCCCTTGGCCAAACCGATTTCCAATTTGGCGATGCCACGATCATTAAAATAAACTTTGAGCGCAATAATGGTCTGTCCATTCCGGGTAACAGCCCCGGTCAGGCGCTCGATCTCCTTGCGCTTCAGGAGTAATTTCCGGTGACGCCGCGGCTCGTGGTTAAAGCGGTTTGCCGGGGCGTAGAGCGGAATGTCCGCATTGATAAGCCAGATTTCATCGTTTTCCGGGCTGACATAGGATTCCGCAATATTGGCGCGCCCCTCCCGAAGAGATTTAACTTCGGAGCCCATGAGCATGATGCCGGCTTCAATCGTTTCGATGATCTCAAAATCGAATCGGGCCCGGCGATTGACTGCAATCGCCTCGCCGTCTTTCATTTTCTTGCCCTTGCTCATGACGGATCCAAAAGTCCGGCAATGATCATGGCCGCCCTCACACGCTGACAGGACACATCATCGGGCTCGGTCAATGGCAGACGCATTTCACTGTTCGTGACGCCCAGAAGCGACATGCCATATTTGCTCGGCCCGGGGCTTGGAGCGGTAAATAACGCCTGGTGAAGCGGCATCAATCGGTCATTAAGTTGGCGCGCGGTTTCCCAATCATTGAGCATCATGGCGTCTTGAAACCGGGAACACAGCTCCGGAGCTACGTTTGATGTCACGGAAATCATGCCTTGTCCGCCGGTGGCATTGAATCCCAATCCAGTTGGGTCGTCACCAGAAAGCTGGATGAATTCCTCACCAATCAAACGGCGATGTTGCGGCACGCGAGTGAGATCTCCGGTGGCATCCTTGATGCCGACTACATGCTCGAGATCAGCAATGCGCGCTACGGTTTCGGCATCCATGTCTATAACAGTGCGTCCCGGGACATTGTAGACAATGATCGGCAAATCCACAGCGTCATTAATCGCCTTGAAGTGCTGGAAAAGGCCTTCCGCGTTTGGTTTGTTGTAGTAGGGAGCCACGACCAATCCGGCATCCGCACCCAATTCAGCAGCGCGCGCCTGATTTTGTATCGCCACGGTAGTATTATTTGAACCTGTGCCTGCGATGACAGGGATGTGATCCTTTGCGGTCGCGACAACAAGTTCAATGACGCGCATGTGTTCATCGAAAGTCAGTGTTGCCGATTCACCGGTGGTTCCGCATGGAACAAGGCCGTGCGTTCCGGCCTCAATCTGCCTTTGAGCAAGGGAAACAACTATGTCTTCATCGACGGCCCCATTCTTGAAAGGCGTGATAAGTGCGGTGATGGAACCTTGGAACATGTTCAAAACCCAAAAGCGGAATGACGAGATGGTGACCCTAACGGCGGCAGAAAAAAACGGCCAAATTTTCCCGTCAAGACTGGACAGAAGCATTGATTTGCGATGATCATACATCGCACACAAAAAACAAAGGCGTCCTGTACACGATGATCGCACGTTGCATATCAGCGATTTTGCTGTTTGTCCTCACCGTACCCGCATATTCTCAGGTGCCATCTCCGCGCGTTCGACCCGAAGTGGTCAATTATTCCGAATATTTAAGTGACGCAGACTTTGATCTGTTTCGTCGGGGCCTGGATGCTGCGGAAGATGAGGATTGGGACGAGGTATCCACACTCCGCCAACAGCTTTCCAATACCGTCGCGCGAAATGTTCTCCTGTGGCGGACCGCGCTCAATAATCCGCGCGCCACATTCTTGGAACTCAACCTCGCCCTGACAGAGCTAGACAATTGGCCCCGTGACAGCTTTATCCGCAGCGAAGCGGAGGCCAAAATCACCGATTCAGGTTTGTCTGCGCCGTTTATTATCGCCTGGTTTGACGCCAATCCCGCCACAACCGGCCGCGGTCGTATGGCCCTTGCTCAAGCCCTGATGGACGACGGACAAACCGAAGCCGGCGAAAGTTTGATGCGCGAAACCTGGCGCTCTGGTCGCCTGGCCCTGCCCGTACAACGTCGTATTTATCGGGCCAACCAAGATTTGTTTTCCGATGAGGATCACTTCGCCCGGATCGACTATCTGATCTGGTCGGGACAACGAACTGCTGCACGTCGAATTTTGCCACTCCTGAGTGGAAATCAGCGCAATTTGGCAGACGCCAGGCTGCGCCTTGCCGGGCGGCAACGCGGTGTTGATGGGGCGGTGCGTCGAATACCGGCTAGCCTCTCAAATGATGCCGGCCTGGTTTATGAGCGCGCTCGTTGGCGTCGCCGCTCGGGGCTGCGGGATACTGTTTTGCCCCTGCTCCTACAATTACCGGACAGTCATACGGATGCGAACGCGCTGGACCTAATGTGGACCGAGCGGAAATTAATGATCCTGACGCTCATTCGCGATCAGGAATATGCTGACGCCTATGAACTTGCGGCTGCACACGGCATGTCTCGCGGCGGAGATTTCGCCGACGCTGAATTCATGGCGGGTTGGTTGTCACTGGTTCATTTGGACCAGGCGCAACGGGCAATGGATCACTTCACGCGCCTGAATGACAATGTATCGATGACGGTCTCGCTGTCGCGCGCTTCCTATTGGATGGCACGCGCCGCCGATGCTCTGGGTCAGCCGGAGCTGGCCGCGCAACACTACGAAACAGCGGGTGGTCACAGCACGGCCTATTACGGCCAACTGGCCCTCGCGGAATTGGCCGATAATGGTATCGCCAATCTCTCCTTTGCGCCCGACCCAGAACCCAGCGATGAGGTCCGAATTGGTTTTGAGGCCCGGCCACAAGTACAAGCATTGCGGCTCTTGGCAGAACAGGGCGAAGATTATTTTTTCCGTCTCTTCATCTATCGCCTCGACGACCAGATGATGGATCCCTCAGAAGCAGTTCTCCTCGCCGGATTGGCCGAAGATTACCTGTATCGACGCCAGGCCGTACGAGCGGCGAAGGCGGCCCGTCAGCGCGGAATTGTATTGCCCCAGAGCGCTTATCCAACCATCGAACTGCCGCAACAGGTTGCGATGGCTCCGGAAGACGCGCTTGTGCTCTCAGTAATTCGTCAGGAAACTGAATTTTCACAACGCGCTGTTAGTGGTGCCGGCGCGCGTGGCATGATGCAGCTAATGCCCGGCACAGCGCGCCAGACAGCCCGAGCACTGGGCGAGCCCTATCGTAATAACTGGCTCACCGACGACCTGCAGTACAATTTGACTTTGGGGATGAGCCATCTCGGAGAAGTCGTTGAAGATTATGACGGTTCCTACATTGTTGCCCTCGCCGCATACAATGCAGGGGGGCACCGGGCCCGGCGCTGGATCCAGGATTACGGGGATCCGAGGGATCCCGATGTAGATCCAATCGATTGGGTGGAAAGCATACCGTTTTCCGAAACGCGCAATTACGTCATGCGTGTCATGGAAAATCTGCAAGTCTATCGCACACGCCTGCAAGACGACGCGGCCGTACCATTGATGATCGACGCAGATTTACTGCGTGGCGCGGACCTGCCTCCAGTTGCTGCGCCGCCATCATCTGGCCCGGCAGGCCCAAGTCTGGGACTGGTCCTCTCGCCGGACGAAATCACACCCGCTGCCGAGACCACGCCTCCAAATCCGGCCGGTTGAAGCTTGGGTGTTAAGCCGGTGCCGCCAAAGCCCGGTTGAACATCGCACCATCCACATTGCCCCCGCTGGCGATGACCACGGCAACTTTGCCAGCAACATCGATCTTCTTGCTGAGGAGGCTGGCGAGCGCGACGGCGCCACCGGGCTCAATCACCAGCTTGAGATGACGCCAGCCAAACGCCACCGCATCAAGCGCTTCTTGATCGCTAACAGCCGCACCCCCGGCTAGCTGACGACGGTTAAGATCCCAGGTCATTTGACCGGGCTCGGGCGTAATAATTGCGTCGCACACACTCCCGTCCAGTCGAGTATTGCGTTCAATCTGACCCTTGATCAGCGAGCGTTTGTGGTCATCGAATTCTTCCGGCTCGGCAGACCACATTTTGGCGTCGGGATGATTATGCAGAACGGCGAGGCCCGTTCCGGCGATCAACCCGCCTCCACCGGCCGGCGCGGCGACGAGGTCTGGTGTCAAACCCAGCTCGGCTAATTGCTGGCAGACCTCCAAACCGGTGGTTCCCTGCCCGGCCATGATAAACCGGTCTTCATAGGGAGGCACCAGAATGCGTCCTTCGTTTTGAGCAATTTGAAGTCCGATCGCTTCGCGGTTTTCCGTCGCACGATCATAGGTGATGACTTTTCCACCCCAAAAATTCACGCCCTCAACCTTGGTGGCCGGGGCATCTGACGGCATTAGAATGGTGGCGTTTGTTCCAAAGATCCTCGCCGCCGCCGCCACACCTTGCGCATGATTGCCCGACGAATAGGCTAAAATGCCACGCTTTTTTTCGTCTGCAGTGAGTCGCGAAATTCTGTTGCATGCGCCGCGAAACTTGAACGAGCCAGTGCGCTGCAGGCACTCCGCCTTAATAAACACGCGGGCATTTAAATGCTGATCGAGCACATCACTTCGCACGAGGGGCGTGCGAACTGCATGTCCATCGATCTGCTCGGCGGCGCTGAGGATGTCTTGGTATGTGGGGACAAGCAGGCTCACACAATTCTCCTGAATACACGCGCGAGACCGATCGATACTCGCGTAAAATGACATAGGCTTTTTCAATTTCGCGCGCAAAGGGATTGCGCCGCGGCGTCGAAACAGTTTTGATGGCAAAAAATGGCACGAATGTGCCCGGTCGATAACAGGGGAAATAGCATGACAATTCGCGCGCACATGATGGACCAACCTCTCATGATTTCAGACATTTTGCGGCATGCTGCAAATTGTCATGGCGAGACCCAAATCATCACCCGTCTCCCGGAAAATGGTGAAATCCATCGGCAAGGATATTTTCAGACCCACGAGCGCACCAAACAACTTGCGAATGCGCTCAAGAAAAAACTGAAGATCAAATCAGGCGAACGCGTTTCCACCATCGCCTGGAATTCGCACCGGCATTTCGAACTGTATTATGGCATCTCCGGCATGGGCGCCGTGATTCACACCGTCAACCCACGCCTCGACCCCAAGCAATTGATCTGGATGCTTGAGCATGCGGGTTCAAAAGCCGTTTTCTTCGATAAAACGTTTGCGCCGTTGATCGACGGAATTGCCAAGCATTGTAAGGGTGTCAAGAACTGGATTTTGATGTCCGACAAGTCGCACCTCGATTGCGTCTCGACCAAATGCCTGTCCTATGAGGAATTGATTGCCGACTACCCTGCGGAATTTGACTGGCCGGTCTTCGATGAAAACGCGGCGGCGGGCCTGTGTTACACGTCCGGCACGACGGGCGACCCCAAGGGTGTCCTCTACTCGCATCGCTCCAACATATTGCACGCAATGGCCTGCAATTCTGCGGATGTAATTGGGGTGGGGTCACGCGGCGTGATGCTGCCAGTGGTGCCCATGTTCCATGTGAATGCCTGGGGGATCCCCTATGCCTGTCCAATGAGTGGCGCAACTCTGGTCATGCCGGGCGCGCAGATGGATGGTCCCAGTATCCACGAATTGCTGGAATCGGAGAATGTCACCTACGTCGCCGGCGTGCCAACGGTCTGGCTTGGATTGCTGGAATACCTGCAGAAGAACAATAAGCGGATCGATAGCGTACAACGCGTGCTGATCGGTGGGTCAGCCCTGCCGGAAGCCTTATTACGCGCTTATGAAGACGAGTACGGTGTCGAGATGCAGCAAGGTTGGGGGATGACGGAGATGAGCCCGCTCGGGACCGTCAATGTCCCGCTTCCCAAGCATGACGATCTGTCACGCGAAGAGATAATCAAGATCAAGCTCAAACAGGGGCGTCTGGTTTACGGCGTCGGCATGCGTATCGTCGATGATGAAGGTAATGAATTGCCATGGGATGGGGCAAGCTCCGGCCATGTTCAGGTGCGGGGGCCTTGGGTCTCTTCGGGTTATTTCCGCGGCGCCGGAGCGGACAGCTTCACCAAGGACGGTTGGTTTCAAACCGGCGATGTCGCACATCTGGATGGCGATGGATATATGACCATCACGGATAGATCCAAGGATGTCATCAAGACCGGTGGCGAGTGGATCTCATCCATTGATCTTGAAAATGCAGCGATGGGGCACCCCTCAGTTGCCATGGCGGCCGTTGTCGGACGACCTCACCCCAAATGGCAAGAGCGCCCTTTGATGGTGATCCAACTCCGGGAAGGGTTTGAGCCTGACCCCAACTCAATTCTTGAATATTTGAGTGGGCAGGTTCCGAAATGGTGGCTTCCAGACGGGATTGAATTTATCGACGAAATGCCGATTGGCGCGACCGGCAAAATTCTAAAAACCAAATTACGCGAAATCTACGCCGATTACGTCTTCCCCGATGTTGATGCCTGATTTTCAACACGAATGCTGATTAACAAAAACCCTGAACCTTGGTTCAGGGTTTTTTTACATTCGGTACAATTTGGGGGGATGGAAGGATCCACTGTCCCGGGTGCACCGCCGGATCGGGCCGGATAGACTTAAGGTCAATCGAATAGGGAATGAGACAAATGGAATACTACATTGCTGGGCCGGAAATGGGCATCATGGCCTTGTTGTTCTATTTCCTTCCGACCGTCATTGCGCTGTTTCGCGGCCATCACAATACGTTCGCTATTTTCCTGACCAATTTCTTATTGGGTTGGAGCGGTCTTGGCTGGATCATCGCCTTTATCTGGTCGTTTACCGCCAAGTATAAGGCACGAGCCTGATCCAGGGGATCGTTGGTTAGCCGTCTGACGCTGACGGGGAATAGAAACCGCCGGATGCGACACGACGCAAAACGTTCTCTAGCGCTCCAATATCCATTGGCTTTGCCATAGCCTCGTCCATGCCAACCCGTTCATACTCATCCACCTGCTCACGCATCATGTTCGCGGTCAGTGCGATGATGGGCGTGCGCTGCCTTTGCTCCGTCACTTCATAGCTCCGGATCAATTCTGTCGCCTCTTTCCCCCCCATGCCCGGCATACGGATATCCATGAGAACGAGATCATAATTTCCATCTCGCCATAATCTGACGACGTCATGACCGTTTTCCGCAATTGTTACCTCTAAATCAAAGCGTTCGAGAAAGTTTCGGAGGACGAATTGGTTTGTCTTATTGTCCTCCGCTGCCAGAATTTTCAGAGCTGAGATATCGATTGCTCTCAGCGAGACATCAACGGTTCGCTCCTCCGGCACTTGGTTGGGAAGCAGCGGTAGACGGACATAGAATGTGAAGGTCGCTCCTTCACCGACCACACTGGCGGCAGAGATATCGCCGCCCATCATTTCGGCCAATTGCCGACTGATAGCCAATCCCAGGCCTGTGCCTCCGAAACGTCGTGTTACCGAGGCATACCCCTGATAGAACGCATCAAATAAACCATCTAAGGTAGACTGATCCATGCCGATACCAGTATCGGTCACAACAAATTTTATCAGACGCAAGGCGGGATCATGCTCCTGCTCCACGGTCACCTGGACCGATACGCCGCCAGACTGGGTAAATTTTATGGCGTTAAAAACCAAATTGCTCAGCACTTGTCTGAGACGACCTGCATCACCGTGGAACCGCCCCTCCGCAGTGGATACTGAGCAATACAAACCTTGTTCGCGTGCTTTCACCTCAAACAACTCGGCGGCACCGTGAACCAGGTCGGCAAGCTCAAAGTCTTCGTTTCGCAGTTCCGTTTTACCGGCTTTGATTTTGGACAAGTCCAGGACTTCGTTCAAAAGGGACAGCAGGCCCTCTCCTGAATCCTTGAGGATCCGAAGCGCATTTTCTTGTTCTGGATTGAGTTTCGTTTCCCATAAATAATTAGCCATCCCCAGCACACCATTGAGGGGCGTACGAATTTCATGGCTCACCGTCGCGAGGAAATCGGACTTTGCTTTGCTGGCACTCTCGGCGGCAAGCCGCTTCTCGTCCAACTCTTCACCTATCGCCTGGGCTTCACTTAATAAGTTTTGGTTTAACTCACGGACCAGCAAGAGGTCGAGCGTTGAGTCGGTGGGTGAAAAATCACTAAAATTCAGCGTACTGGCGAAGGCCCCATCCTGCCCCCCAATCACATGCCCCACCAAGAAGAGAACCTGATCGTCACGCACCAATCCAATGCCCCGTAATAAGACATCGGGATCCTGATTGGACTTGATCAGCAATTCTTGACGGGTGTGTCCGATCGCAGCAATCGTTGTCAGCCTGGAAGGGCGTTTGAACTCAAACGCTTCGAACACGTCTTGCCCGATGATTTTCGCGCCCAATAATCGCGCAATTGAGGGCCCCACAGACAGAATTTGATTGTCGATACCGACACGCAAGTAGGCCGGGTAAAGTCGATCAAGTTCGATGTCTGATAGATTTATCGTCATTCGACTATGCGGGCACCTTCTCAACGGATCGCACAATCGTGAAATCTGAAAAATCCGCGTTGATGATGTAGCGAATTTCCCCGAAATCATTAAACCGATTTAGCAATCCCTGAAGAAGGCCGACAACAAAGGCTTCAAGTCCATCGCGCTCCGAGCGATAGCGAATTTTGATTTGCGTGTCGCTTGCATCAAGAACCTCAAAACTTGGCATGGATGCTCCCGGCATCTGCGCCGCGATTCCAACATGCATGCGATCCAAATTACTCAGAAGACTAACGAGATCGTTTCCTGCCATTTTCATCATCCCCCCATAAGAGGTTTCGCTGGCATATTTGATCCAATACTCCCCGAAAGACTTAAGCAATTCATCGAGCGGAATTTTGGTATGTTCTTGGATGGCACCGATCAACGCGAAAGTTGTTTCGTCGTCGGATGAGAGCCCGCTAACAAAGTGTCGTTCAGACAATCCGCTCTTGGAGACGATGGCGGACCAATCGTCCTCACCGGCGATTTACAACACCATTCTGCGCGCTGCCTGGTGGATCATTCCGTACATCACACCCTCCCTTGGATGCTTGGTCGTTAGTCTATCATGAAGGCGCCGATCGATCCCAAATTCTGAACATTTGCCGATCGTTTTAAATCCAATCTGAAATATCACTCAGGGATTTTTTGATCAAAGCATGTTCAGGCACAGTCGCATCGCTGTCAGGATGTCCTGCGACAATCAACATATAGGCTTTTTCCGTGTCGGGCCGCTCACACAATTTATTGAGAAATCGCATTGGGTTAGGCGTGTGAGTCAATGTGACAAGGCCGGCCTCGTGAAATGCGGCCAGCATGAATCCACACGCGATGCCGCAGCTCTCGTTAATGTAATAATTCTTCATGTCCTGCCCGACCGTCACACCGCCACGCTTCTGTGCGAAGACGGCAATCACGACCGGGGCGCTTTCAAGAAACGGCTTGGAAGCATCTGTTCCCAGCGGCGCGAGTGCCTCGAGCCATTCAGAACCCGCCTTGGCCTCGTAAAAGCTTTGCTCTTCAACCTCCGCTGCACGCCGTAGCGCGGTCCGTCGCGTCGGGTCCGCGATCACGACAAAATGCCAGGGTTGATGGTTTGCACCAGACGGCGCCGTCCCAGCGGCTTCTATCGCGCGTTCGATGATTTTGCGATCGACCGCTTTGGTGGAAAAGTCACGTACAGTGCGCCGACGTTTGAGATTGTGGGTAAAACTGTCGATACGAGCCTGCATGTCCTGGGGATCGTATTCTTCATACCCTTCGAGGGGCGTACGGGCTTCCAAACTCATCAATCAAACGTCCTATCTTACAAACGACATTCAGGTCTGCACTTGTGCAGGCTTGAACTCGTAGATCTCCAGGCCGCATTTGGTGCCAGGCGGCCCAGCAATCCCGGAAAACTGTAATCAACTCCAGTCGAGCAATACCTTGCCGGACTTGCCGGAACGCATCGCGTCAAAGCCTTTTTGGAACTCATCGGCGGCATAATTGTGCGTGATCACACGGCTCACATCCAGCCCGCTTTCCAGCATCGCAATCATTTTGTACCAGGTCTCAAACATTTCGCGGCCATAGACGCCTTCAAGACGAATGGCCTTTAGAACAAGCTGACCGAAATCCACCGAAATTGGTTCTGCTGGCAAGCCCAGCATAGCGATCTTGCCACCCATAATCATATTACTGAGCATGGATTTGAACGCCGGCTCCGCACCGGACATTTCCAGCCCCACATCGAATCCTTCAGACATACTGAGCGAGGCCATCACATCTTCGAGCTTTTCTTCGGCGACGTTGACCGTGCGAATATTGGGAGCCACTTCGCCGGCTAAATGCAAACGGTGGGTATTTATATCGGTCAGTACCACATGACGGGCACCCACGTGCCGGGCGATTGCGGCCGCCATGATTCCGATTGGCCCCGCACCGGTAATCAGCACATCTTCGCCGACGAGATCATATTTGAGAGCTGTGTGAACGGCATTTCCAAGCGGGTCCAGGATCGCGCCGTGCTCGTCGGAGACATTCTCCGGCAGAGGCACAACATTGAACGCTGGCAAGGACAGATATTCCGCAAAAGCGCCGGGGATATTGACGCCAATGCCCTTGGTATCCGGGTCGAGATGGTAGCGCCCTGCCCGGGCTGCTCGTGATAAATCGCCCACGACATGACCTTCACCCGACACACGCTGGCCGATCTTTACGCGTTTGACATTGGCGCCCACATCGACAATCTCACCGGCATATTCATGGCCGACAACCATCGGTGTTGGCACGGTTTTTCGCGCCCAATCATCCCAATTGTAAATGTGGATATCCGTGCCGCAGATCGCGGTCTTGGAGATTTTTATGAGGACATCATCCGGGCCAATCTGTGGCTCGGGCACGTCTTCCATCCAGATGCCTTCTTCAGGCTTGGCCTTGACCAGGGCTTTCATGCGCGTCTCCGGGAGGATTATATGTTTGAGCCTTGATACCGCTATTGTTTTTTGGCGTCCAGCCAGAGGGGTGCGGCAGGTTGCGGTTTTGCGATCATGTTTGGGATGGCCGAAACAGATACATTGCGGCCGCTACGGGGAAGCTGAGCATGAAGGGCAAAAGCGCCAGCCCCATCAATTCGGCGACCACACCGCTAGAGCCAGACAACCAGGTGGCTGCGACTGCAAAGGCAGCGAAAGCACCAGGGATCGCCAAGACGCGGCGTTTGTCTTGCCACACAAGGACGGACATCAGGGCAGCGTAGAGGCCGATGAGGCCCCATTTGATCCAGGTGGCGAGCTGCAACGTGGAAATCTTTGGCGCAATCACGATCAATCGCGTTACCTCTAAATTAATTCGGAACTCATCAAGGTCCAATTTTGAACGGCCAGTTGCTAAACTTATGCGCTCGCCGATCGCGCAGGACAATTTCTCGCCCCGCAAAGCCAACCCCAAAAACAACAACGCCGCCATGCCTGCATAGGCAATCGGGAAATATCGATCCAGATCCTGCATGCGGACCAGAGCCGCGCGCAACTCAGCCGCCCCCTCACCCTGAAGAAACGCCAAGTCTTCCGGCGACTTCGCAAATTCGAGCGCCAGGATCGGTGTCTGGAAGCCACCGGCCATCGGGATCTCCGGCACAGGTGGCGTTCCGATCAAAACCTAAAAGGTGAGCGTGGCGATTGTGAAAGCGAAGACGGCGAAGAAGCTTATGCGAGAGGTGGTCATAGGATCTCGGATTGCGGAACGGACTAGCGCAGGGTTAGGCCGGAATGACAGGGCGTGTTCAAGCGATGATTTTCCTACCTTTGGTGGTGGTGAGCAGTTCGCCGGACATCCAGGAGCTACCGTACTCGGGCGATGGCAAGCCAAAATACTGTCGAATTGTCGCCCCGATATCGGCGAAACTGTCGCGTCGACCTAAGGATCGACTGACCATGCTCGGGCTCCAGACCAGAACCGGAACATGCTCACGTGTGTGATCGGTGCCGGGCCAGCTTGGGTCACAGCCATGATCGGCCGTCAGGATCAGGAGATCGTCCGAACACATGACTTTGAGGAGTTCGGGCAATCTTGCATCAATGCTTTCCAGTGCCCGAGCATATCCGGCACAATCACGGCGATGGCCATACAACATGTCAAAATCCACAAAATTAGTGAAGACCAGACTGCGATCAGGTGCATCGCCAAGTGCCTGAATTGTTGCATCGAATAGGGCTTGATTACCATCTGCTTTGATCGCTTGGCTGATCCCCTGCCCGGCAAAAATATCGCCAATCTTACCGACTGCAATTACTTCACCACCGGTTTCAACAAGAGCATCAAGCAAGGTGGGTGATGTCGGCGGACAGGTGTAGTCGCGACGGTTTTTGGTACGAGCAAAACCGGAAAGCTCATCGCCGGTGAACGGCCGAGCGATGACACGGGCGATATTGAGGGGCCGAACGCGGTCGAACGCGAATTCACAGAGCTGGTACAATCGTTCGAGCCCGAATTCTGTTTCATGCGCGGCAATCTGGAAAACACTGTCGGCGGACGTGTAACAGATCGGCTTTCCGGTTTTGAGATGTTGCGCGCCTAGTTCGGCGAGGATTTCGGTTCCAGAGGCGTGACAATTGCCGAGAATTCCCGGAAGACCTCCAGTCTCGACCAGATCGTCGACCAGACTTTGGGGAAATGTTGGCTTCTGTATGGGAAAATAGCCCCATTCGTTGAGCACCGGCACCCCGGCCATTTCCCAGTGGCCGCTGGGCGTGTCCTTGCCAGCGCTTTGCTCAACCGCATAACCGTACTGACCATCAACGCGTTCTGGTTGAACGTATCCGGCCGGCAGGGCTCCGCAACTATCTTGGGCTGCCAAGCCCAGACCCATTTGATACAGATTTGGCAGGGCAAGCCCGACACCTCGTTGGTGCAGGCAATATTCCGCGATGTGACCGAGCGTATTGGCACCGGCGTCGCCATACTGATCGGCATCCGCACTGCTCCCGAGGCCAAAAGAGTCGAAAACGCCGATTATCGCACGGGGCACAATTCATCCTCTCCCAGTATTTCCATAATGACCTCATCGCGGATGACCGGCTCGTCCTCACAAATATTGATGGCTTGAGCAAATTGTCTAGCCGCGCGTTCCGCCTCCGCATCGCTTCGGGCGTGGACAAGACAGAGCGGCCTTTGCATGTCGATCCGCTGACCGCGCTCACACAGATCCGTCAGGCCGACAAGCGGATCGATCTTATCGCCAAGAGCGCGGCGACCGCCCCCCAAGTCAACCACACATTCGCCAATCGCACGAGCGTCTATAGATTTCACCCATCCGGCTCGTTGGGCGTAGACAGGGCGAACATAAGGTGTCGCACCCAAGACCGCATTGGAACGATCCAACAGGTTGGATGAGCCCCCCAATACCGAGACCATGCGTTCAAAACATTCGGCGGCCTTGCCGCTGCTCAGGGCTTTTTGGATACAATTTCGCGCAGTTTCGGCGTCACCGACCAGGCCACCGGCGATCAGCATTTGGGTCGCCAATCCCTCGACTAGTTTGGATTGCCGAGTTTCGCGACAATCACCGGTGAGGAAGTTGATCGCATTGCGAACTTCAAGCGCATTACCGGCAGCACGCGCCATCGGCTGATTCATGTCGGTCAATAAAACACGGCAGGACAGTCCCGTTTCGGCAGAAGTGTTAAGCAAACAACTCGCCAAAGCCCGCGCGTCTGCGCGTGAAGCGGTAAAGGCACCACTTCCAACTTTGACGTCCAGAACAAGGGCATTAAGCCCGGCGGCGAGTTTCTTGGATAGGATAGAGGCCGTAATCAACGGGATCGACTCGACCGTCGAGGTGACATCCCGCACGGCATAAAACCGGCGATCCGCAGGCACAAGAGACTGTGACTGGCCGATGATAGCACATCCCGCCTCGCGTATGGCTTGATTCAGCGCAGCCCGACTCGGTTCGGTATTATATCCAGGGATAGCTTCCAGCTTATCGAGCGTTCCGCCAGTATGCCCCAGACCTCGTCCTGAAATCATCGGAACCACGCAACCCACAGCAGCAATCAGTGGTGCTAGGATGAGGCTCGCATTATCGCCAACTCCGCCGGTGGAATGTTTATCTAACACAGGTTTGCCTGGGGCGATTTGCGACCAGTCCAGCCGCTCGCCGGATCGAGCCATTGACCTTGTGAGGAAGAAGCACTCATCTTGCGACATGCCGTTTAAAAACGTCGCCATCGCAAAGGATGCCAATTGGGCGTCGCTTACACGGCCATCGGTTATTCCGGTTACAAACTGGGCGATCTGTTCGGACGACAAAACTCCGCCATCGCGCTTTAGGCGGATTAAGCTTTGGAGGCTGTCCGGATCAGGCATGAGCCGGCGCTTCCAGTACCGCAAGTAACGCGCTCAAAAGGCTACTGGCACCAAAGCGAAATGTGCCCACCTGCGCCCAGCCCTCTCCCATAATCGAGTCAGCAATTTGGAGGTATTGCGCGGCGTCTTCGATTGTTCCGACACCTCCTGATGCCTTGAATCCCGCCTGGGCACCGGATTGCCGGATGCAATGCAGCATCGCGGTTGCAGCGTTCGCTGTTGCGCCGATTGGAACCTTGCCGGTCGAGGTTTTGAGCATGTCTGCACCAGCCGCGAGAGCGAGATTAGACGCGTGGCCGATCCGGGCAGCATTGCCCAAGGCCCCGGTCTCCAGGATTACTTTCAAACACCGGTCCAATGGCATCACTTCGCGCACAGCCTCGATCATGGCGACCCCAACCTCCTCGCGTCCATCGAGAAACGCGGGATAGGGTAAAACCAAATCTATCTCATCAGCGCCATCGCTAAGCGCTGTCCGGGTATCTGCAACGGCTGCGGCGGTCAGTTCACTTCCATGCGGAAAATTTACCACTGTCGCGACCTTGACCCCTTTACCCTGCAATCGCGTTGCTGCCTGTTGTACAAATTCTGGCCATACGCACAGAGCAGCGACCGGTCCGTAGGCCGTTAGACCGCGCGTGACCAGCGCGTCGATATCGCCAGCATCGCAGGTCTCTGACAAATTGGTCAGATCGACCAGAGGCAAAGCCCGCCGGGCAACTTCCTGTCGTGTGTGGTGCGGCATGCTCATGACGAAATCTCTTCAATAAATGGCGGCAATAACCGCATCAGCTGGGCGGCGCCCAGCCGGGCATTAGCGCGTGTATGATCGTGGCTCAGATGTTGTGCGCTCAAATCCGCGCCGAGATTGGTCACGACCGAAAAGGCGGTTACTCGCAGCCCACGTCGGCGCGCCAGAATGACCTCAGGAACCGTCGACATTCCAACCAGATCTGCCCCGAGTATGCGAGCGGCGCGGGTTTCTGCCGGAGTTTCGAAACTCGGTCCGGAAAACCACATATATACGCCTTCGCTTAGTGGAATTTCCGCTCGCCTGGCGACCTCGAGTGCGCAGGCGCGATAGTTTGAGTCATAAGCGTTGGACAAGTCGACAAACCGGTCGTCGCCGTCCGCGCCAATAAGCGGATTTTTTCCAGAAAAGTTTATGTGATCACGGATCAGCACCAACTCGCCGGGACCGGTTTCCTTGCGAAGAGAACCTGCCGCATTGGTGAGAATCAAAGTCTTGCACCCCAAGTCGGCAATCAAATCGATTGCCGGGGCCATCGCATCCGCGCTGCCGTGTTCGTAAAAATGTTCACGCCCGGCAAAGACCAGCACGTTTTTGTTCCACAACTGACAAACTATCAAGACGCCGGCATGGGAAGTGACGCCGGAATCCGGGAAGCCGGGCAGAGTTTCATAGGGTAGTGTCAGCGGGTTTGGCAGATTGTCCGTAAATGCCCCCAAGCCTGACCCCAACACAATCGCTATATCAAATTTAACCGGCGTGGCTTTGGTCGGGTTGTCACCGATATGCCGAGTGAATTGTTCGCAAACCTGTTGTGTCGCGCCATTCGTTTCGCGGGAATGCATGCGGACTAACCTTCCCAATGTGTGAAACTTGCTATAGTTTCAGCAAATTACATGGATGGGAAAGGTGTCAGATTGCCTCACCGTTGCACGCTGGTGTTGAACCGGCTATTCCGGAGCGTATTTCGCTGATCAGGCTTCGAAGTCTCCACCAGCAAACAAAAAGGAGCGGCTCCGATGGGAACCGCTCCTCTTAATCTCTCAACAGGCCGAAAATATCAGCCAACCGCACCACTGGCGGGCGGGAAGAGCCGGGCCAGTGGGCCGGAGCTTGGGAAGGGTGTCAGCAGCATGCGTCGCACCGGGTTCCAGGCTGCGCCCAGAAGGACGACTGTTCCGCCCAGAAGAAGCATGGTGACCGCAACGACAGCACCAGCGTCCAGGCCCGCATCACCAACGATGACGCTGATTGCGATACCGGCTGTAAGCAGGCCGGAGACGATCAGGGCACGTCTATTGATCAGCAGAGAGACCAGCGCGAAGGCACCGATGACCAGCAGCGCGACTGCCGCGAGCGCGGAGGCGTTGGCACTGTCTGATGCCATGGCGGCGATCAGATTTGTCTGCTCGAAATTGTCGAAGTCGGTCGCTTCCAGCGTCCAGCCTACCTGGGTGACGTTCATCACGGCTGCCAAAAGGATGGGTGCAGCGAAGAAGTGCAGCCAGAAAGCCGTGCCCGACAGGCGAGTCGAGCGATCCGGATCGCGCATGTCAAACACGATACCGGCCAGAAGCAAAGCACCACCAGCCGCGACGTTCACGGCGGGCAGATTGATCGCAACCGCATAGGGATCGAGCATGAAGAAAGTCAGCACGCCCAGCCCAACAAGGCCGGCACCGGCAATACCACCGGCAAACGGCAGGCGGAAACGCAGATAATAAATCGCGGCTGGCAGGAAGAATGCCAGGCCCATCACGACGGGCATGATGCGCAGCGACCACGGGATTTCCGCAAGCACCAGGGCGACAGCTTCGGGCCCAAATTCCATGCCTTCGGCGGCCATGGCGGGATTTTCGACCATCGCTTCATCCAGGCCAACACCGTGGATGAGGAATTGTGCATAGGCCCAGATCAGAACGATGGCGGAGGTGATGGAAAACGCTCCGCTGAGCACGATGCCCGGCAGGATGCGACGTTGCTTGCCGACCAGCAGGGATGAGAGCATCCAGGAGACGAGGCCGATACCGGCGATCAGGGCCATCAGCACGTATTGCCAATTTTGCTCGCCCTCATTGATATTGAGGCTGGACATGACCTGCCCCGCTCCAACGGCGAGGCCGCCAAACAGGATCAGAACACCGATCGTTGTAAATACGTCGTGGAAATTGTTGAGGAATGGCAGCATTTCGTCCTGCGGATTTGCAGGAGCTGCCGCGGCTTGGGTTGAATCAGTCATACTTCCCCCCTTTCAATAAGGTTACCGTCTTGATGCCCCCAAGCGTTCAAACGGATGCAAATTCGTTATTCTGGCGAATTCCCTGTTGGGAAAACTAGGTTAATTCGAGGCGGCTGTCAGGGGAATTGCGTGTTCACCAATCCCGCCCTAGCCCGCGCCTAGAGGTGTTCCGCCACATATTCACCGATGGCCAATGAGGCCGTTAGCCCCGGACTCTCAATTCCATATAGAGTTACAAGGCCTTCCAGACCGTGCTGGTCGTGACCATCTATTCGAAAATCAGGTTGCGGCTCGCCGTAACCGTGAATTTTGGGACGAATGCCGGCGTAATCAGGCACCAGCGCGCCGTCTGGCAAGCCAGGCCAAAAACGGCGGATTGCTTCATAGAAGCTGTCTGCCCGGGTCGGGTCGATCCGGTAATCAAGAGTCTCAACATAATCCAGATCGGGGCCAAACCGGGCCTGGTCGCCGAGATCACGGCGATAATGCGTGCCCAGCGCGCCGGCGATCGGCATGGGATAGACGAGATGCTTGAACGGCGCCCGGCCGGCCATGGTGAAGTACACGCCCTTGCCGTAGTGAATTTTCGGGACCTGTTCGGTCGGATAAGCATCGATCTTTGCCGCGAGCGCCGGTGCGTCCAAACTGGCGGAGATGATGAGCTGGCGGCAGGTCAACGTCATCGCCTCTGCACCGCCGACATAAACACGATAGCCACCCGTGCTCAGCGCCTCGGCGCGCTCGAAGGGCGTTGTCGTGACCACATTGCCACCCGCCTCCTCGATACGGCCCTGCAGGGCCAGCATATAGGCGTGGCTGTCCATCACACCGCTACAGCCGACCAGCAGAGCGGCGTTGGCCCTGAGTTGCGGTTCCAGTGAGCGGGCGGCGGCACCAGAGAGCATATCCATGCCCTCGACATTATTGATGAGACCCTGCGCCCGGATTGCCTCCAGACGGTCCTCTTCGCCGGGCTCGGTCGCCACCACCAGCTTACCACAGCGACGATAATCTACCTTATGATCGTCCATAAAGGCATACAGCGCCCGCCGCCCCTCAATGCACAAACGCGCCTTCAACGAGCCGGTAGGGTAATACAGCCCAGCATGCACCACTTCGGAATTACGCGAGGACACGCCCTGCCCGATCGCCGCCTCACGATCCAGCACGATCACCTCCTGACCGCGCTTCGACAGGGTGAAGCCGGTCGCGAGACCGACCGCGCCTGCGCCAACGATGATGGTGTCCGTGTCGAAGCTCATGCGAGCACTCTAGATAACGCCCAGCGCTTTACCCACTTTCGTAAACGCCGCGATCGCCCGATCGATCATTTCCGGCGTATGCGCCGCGCTCATCTGGGTACGGATGCGGGCTTTGCCCTTGGGGACGACCGGGAAGAAGAAGCCGGTGACATAGATGCCCTCCTTCATCAGGCCGGCAGCCATGTCCTGGGCGAGTTTGGCGTCGCCGAGCATGACCGGGATAATCGGATGTTCGCCGGGCAGCAGGTCGAAGCCGGCCTCGCTCATGCCCGCGCGGAAGCGTTTGGCGTTGTCAAACAGGCGGGCGCGCAGATCATCGCCCTGCTCGATCATCTCCAGCGCCTTCAGTGACGCGCCGACAATGGACGGGGCCAGGGAATTGGAGAACAGATAGGGACGCGAGCGCTGGCGCAGCATGTCGATGATTTCCTTGCGCGCCGCGGTAAAGCCGCCCATCGCGCCGCCAAGCGCCTTGCCGAATGTGCCGGTGACAATGTCGATCTTGTC
>JAQXCQ010000176.1 GCA_029251785.1 Maricaulis sp.
CGCTCCTGGCAGCATGGCCGGTGAGGCCAAGTCTATGGACAGCACGGTCCGGACGGACCGTTTGGAATGACAGGCTCACGACTATCAAGAGCGTCGCGAACACAGACAATCGGCATTTACAGCTACAAACATTGCTCAGAGGTTATCTCGAATGCAAAACGCCGCCGCATTTCTGCGACGGCGCTGCAATCAGAACATACTGGAAAGACCTAGGCTTTCTTGGCGGCAGCCTTCTTGGCAGGTGCCTTTTTAGCTGCAGGCTTCTTGGCCGCTGCTTTTTTTGCAGGTGCCTTTTCCGCAGTCGCCTTTTTAGCCGGCGCTTTCTTGGCCGCAGGCTTTGCAGCGGCCTTTTTCGCTGCCGTCTTCTTCTTTGCCGCAGCCTTTTTCTTTGGCGCCGCTTCTTCGTCCTCGGCGAACAAATCGTCGCGAGAGACTTTTTTGTCTTTCACTGTCGCCAGCTCGAGGATGTAGTCGACAACTTTTTCCTCATAGATTGGCGCGCGGAGCTGGGCAACGGCGTCTGGGTTCTTGGTATAGAACTCGACGACCTGCTTTTCCTGCCCCTGATACTTCATCGCTTCCTGGTTGACCGCGCGTGACAACTCTTCCTGCGTCACATCGATCTTGTTGGCACGGCCAATCTCAGCCAGGACCAACCCCAAACGAACGCGACGCTCGGCGATCGCCCGATACTCTTCCTTGAGAGCGTCTTCCGATTTGTTTTTGTCGTCGTCCTCGAGTTGGTCATTCTCCATCGCGTGTGAAATCTCACGCCAGATGTTTTCAAACTCGGCTTCGACCATTTTTGGAGGCAGTTCGAAATCGTGAGCACCATCCAGCTGATCAAGTACTTCGCGTTTGACCTTCATGCGGGATTGACCTGCATGTTCGGTTTCAAAACGCTTTTTCAAAGCGTCCTTGAGGCCGTCCAGGTCTTCGAGGCCCAGGCGCTTGGCCAGCTCGTCATCGACCGCCGCATCTTGCTTGGACTCAAGCCCCGTCACAGTGACAGCAAATACCGCTTCCTTACCGGCCAGATGCTTGGCCTGGTAATCGTCAGGGAATGTGACTTTTAACTCGCGATCCTCATCAACCTTCGCTCCAACCAGCTGCTCTTCAAAGCCTGGGATGAAAGCACCGTCACCAATAGCGACGCGCGAACCTTCGGCAGAACCGCCATCAAACAGCTCGCCATCAATCGAGCCGGCGAAGTTGATGACGACAATATCACCCGTTTCGGCCTTGGCTTTTTTGCCACCCTTTTTGGCGGCATAGCTGCGGCTCTCATCGGCCAGATTGCCAAGAGCCTCATCGATCTGCTTGTCAGCAACCTCAGCAACCGGACGGGTTACTTTCAGCTTGGCTGGGTCCGCGGGCTCAAAATCAGGCATCACTTCAAGGCGGATTTCGAAGGCAAAATCAATCTTGCCGGTCGCAACTTCCTTGGCATCGCTCTTCACATCAATCTCAGGCTGGGAGGCCGGACGGATGTTATTGTCTGTCAGTGTCTTCTGTGTGGTTTCTGGGACCAGCTCATTGAGCATGTCGCCCATGATTGATTCGCCAAACATCTTGCGAATATGGCTCACCGGCACCTTGCCAGGACGGAAGCCCTTGAGACGAACCTCAGGGCGAATCTCTTCGATTTTCGCCTCAAGGCGAGCTTGCAGGTCGTCTGCAGCAAAGACGATCTCGAATGTACGGCTCAAGCCTTCGGAAGCTTTCTCGGTGACGTTCATGTTAGGCCCTGATAGTTCAAGTGAGGTGCGGCTAACCGCTACAAATTACGAGCGCGCGTTATGTCACGACGATTCACCCCGCGCAACGCCGGGACGCGGTTACCACTACATTGAGGGATGAAAAGTGCGCAGGAAGCCCTGTATCCGCATGTTATAACGACCAAAGCCCTGCCAAATAAAACCCTAGTCGACCTCGATGAGGAACGACGTATTCAAGCGAGCACACGGACTCGCAGCGTCAAATGTTCCCAGGGATAAAAGGGTTGGTACGGATGAGAGGACTTGAACCTCCACGCCTCGCGGCACCAGAACCTAAATCTGGCGTGTCTACCAATTCCACCACATCCGCACATGCCAAAAAATCAAACGTTGATCGGCAGCGATCGGCTTATCGAGCGAATATTACGCGCCGTCAACTCCTGTGAACGTCCGGAGGTGTTAAGCGCAGCGTGTTGTCCCATCGTGAAACCTCAAGGTAGTTTTAATCAATCTCGGTAAAACTCTACAAGAACAGATCAAATTAAAATGCGACCTTGGTAGGCAAACGATGGATCTCAATACTTTTTTGCGCAATGCGCTCGAAAAAAAGCAAAAGATCGACGTAGGTCAATTTCATCTGCTCAATCTTGATGACGTAAAAGCACGCGTCGGAGATTCCTGGCCCAGCATGCGCCGGCGTATCGTCGATTCAAGTGTTCACTTTATTGAAAAGCGCATTTCTGGTGAAGACTTCCTCATTACTTGCGAAGAAGGCTTCCTGCTAATTTTCTCCGACCCCCGGACCAATCCGGATGAAGAAATTGCTGAGATCAGTCGAGATCTCCAGGCATTCTTCCTCGGTGCCGAGGAATTGAGCGATATCAGGATTGATTGGGAATGCGATTCTTGTACTCCGAACGATCTGGTTCAGATGGCCGCGCCGGTGGCAAAAAAGCCAACACCACCGCCTGCGACCAAACCCGTCGAACCGGATTCCGCGACGTCCAAGTTGTGCCAGGGTGCCTATCTGCCAATTTGGGATGCCGATAAGCAGGCGGTGACCGCAAATCGTTGCTTTTCTAAATTTTCGGTCGATGGTCGGCAGATCGACGGTCGTCGGGTCATCGATATGCAAATGGGCGACGTTACCCATCTCGAGCTCGATCAAAACACGCAACGCAACGCGCTTGATATGTTTCGGACATTCTTCAAAAATAGAAAACAGGTTGGTCTGTGCCTGACCGTCCATCACTCAACCATCGAGACCGCTGATGGTCTGCGCGCCTATCTCGAACCTTTGTCCAAGATACCCCCGCAGATCCGCCGGACATTCATGATCAAGATTGATGATCTTCCGCATCGGGATCCGGCAATCAATCCTCTGCTCAAACAATTGCGCGAATTTGGACTGCTGACGATCGCCCAAATTCCGTTCGGCACAGACGATTTGGAACTGTTCAAAGGCGCCGGTGTCGCGATTTTCAGCTGCGCTGCGCTCAAGCCAGTCAATGATGAGTCTGAAGGCATGCTCGATCATGACGCCAAGGCGCTCAATAATTTTGTCAGAGCCGCGCGCGATATGAAGGCCCTGACCTTGCTTGATGATGTTCGCGAGTTAAAAACGCTTAAGGCCGGGATGGCGAGTGGCGTTCGCTTTTTCACAGGCCGAGCGCTGATGGCGGAAAACCACCGCCCACTGCCGACCCGCCCGCTTTCGATGGTTGATTTATACCGCAGCAACAAGCCCGCCTGATCGGCGAAACACGCTGCGATTGCGTGCAAACCATTGCAGTCTCCACACTCTCATGCCTATGCTCATACATGGCTGAAATCCCCAAGGCTCAAGGCAGTGATCCCATGAATTGGGATGATCGCTTCAAAAACAACGAAACCCCGTGGGAACGCCCCGGTCTGCATCCCGCGATAACGCATTGGATCGAGGCGGGCGAATTTCAGGCCGGCGAAAGCGGAATCATTCCGGGTTGTGGCCGAGCTCCGGAACTTTTTCGGCTTGCGAGCCTCGGCGTGCATATGACTGGCATTGATCTGTCGCAAACCGCTATCGATTGGCAAAATCAGCATCTTGAATCATCTGGCCTGACTGCGAAGTTGCAGACCGCCAATGTGCTGAAATACCAACCGGACACACGGTTAGACTTCGTGAGTGAGCAGACCTTTCTCTGCGCGATCCCACCAAATTTGCGCGAAAGCTATGAGGCCGCCGCGCATCGCTGGCTCAAACCGGGTGGCCGCTTCTACGCACTTTTCATGCAAAAAGATGAACGCGGCGGTCCACCCTATGGCTGTTCGCTAAACGCCATGCACCAGCTGTTTCCAGCATCCAGATGGATCTGGCCGGAGGAATCCGCCTTCACCGCCCATCCACATCCCCGGCTTGATGGCAAACCTGAACTCGCGGGCATTTTGATCCGCAAGTGAGACGGCGTCAGGCCGGTGTTTCCTCGGCACCGACATCACCACTTTCCGGCTTGCGGGCCTTACCGTGTTTGGCGGTCATCGGAGCGATGAACAGGACAAAGGCCCCCGTCACAATACCGGCAATAATATTGGCCGCGGCGATCCCATAAATCACTCCGATCGGCGCCTGCAGATAGAACGCGCCCAATAAAACGAGCGGTATCATCAGGCCTAACGCGCGCCCAGCGGTGATCATCATGCCATGGGCCGGCCGTCCCAGACCATTAAAACCTGCACTGGCCGCAATCGTAATTCCGTATCCAGCCACTGTCAGTGGCACAATACGCCAGTAACTGATCGCGACCGCCTGATCCGCGGCACCGGGTAAAAAGAGGGCCGCCAATGGCTCGGCAAAAACCCACAAAACCACCGACAAAAACGCGCCCCAAATAATACAAAACAGAAAGCTGGATTTAAACGCGTCACGCACCCTGTCCAACGCGTTGGCACCGCCATTTTGTCCGGTCACCGCGCCGATACAGGCCGATAGGGCAAATAGGGGAACAATCGCGAACGCCTCAAACCGCCCGGCGACACCAAGTCCGCCGACGGCACCATCACCAAAACTGGCCATGGCCAGGCCACTCATCGCGACCATCATCGCCAGGGGGTTGAACACGTTTGACAGCGCCGCTGGCGCACCCACCCGGGCAATATCGCGCCAGTGATGGAGAACCTCGTCAAGACCCGACCAATTGAAATCAATCATCTTTTCCTTGAACGCAAGGTAAAAACCGACCATCGCAAACGTAAAGGCGTTCGCAGCCACCGTCGCCAGTGCCGCACCGGAAACGCCCATATCGAGCCCGGGAATCACCCCCCACCCTCGATCGAAGATGAAAATCGGATCGAGGATCATGTTCACAACTGCCGCGGCAATCATCATCAGGCTGGGCACCACAGCATTACCGATCGCACGCAAGATATTGCTGGCCACCATCGGGCCAACCATCAGCACAATCCCGCCAAACCAGACCGTCATGTAATCGACGATGTGCGGCATCATCGTTTCGCTCGCGCCGACGGCGAGAAAGATATCCTCGACGAAAATCATTCCGATTGCCGACACGGTGCCAACCGATACCAGCGCCAATAACATCGCATCCGTGGCAATGCGGGGAATCGACGAACTGTCCTTGCGGCCAACGGCCCGGGAGACGGCAGATACGGCACCAGCGCCCAGTCCGATCGACACACTCATCACCAGCATGGTGACCGGGAAACTCATCTGTACGGCCGCTTGTTGCGCCGAGCCGAGCTTGCCGACCCAATAGGTATCGATAATACCAACAGCCATCATGGCCAGAATGCCGAAAGTCATCGGCAGCATCATCCGGAAGATGTGTCCAAAAACCGAACCGGTAGTCATATCGCGTGCGGACCGAGCGGCCATGAACATTCCTCGCTAGAAAGAGTGACACCCTAAATAGGGACGCCTGACTTTGTCTGCAGTCTTACGTCGTCAAATCGCTGTGAATAACCATCTTACAAATATCAATTACCCGAAACATTCAGGTCAAACGCAGCGATCCCGGCGAGGGCAACAATATCGGAGACAGGCGCGCCCAAACGGGCAATCTGCACCGGCTTCTCCATCCCGATCAGCATGGGCCCGATGATCGTGGCCCCGCCCGCCGCCTTGAGCAATCGCACAGCGATGGATGCAGAATGAACAGCCGGCATGATGAGGACGTTTGCCGGCTGGGTCAGACGGGAAAATGGATAAAGATGATGATGTTCCGGGTCGAGTGCCACGTCCGCAGCAATCTCGCCCTCATATTCAAAGTCCACACACATATGATCCAGAATATCCACAGCATCCTTTACCCGGTCTGATAGCGGGCCCGGAGGGTTTCCGAAGCTTGAATAGGCCAAGAATGCAACATGAGGAGTCAATCCTAATCGCTTGGCCGCAAAGGCTGTTTCCATTGCTATTTCAGCCAGAGCCTGAGGATTTGGGTATTCATCAATGCTGACATCGCCGATCAAAAGAGTGCGTCCCCGGGAAATCGCCGCAGTCACACCGACAGGTCGACAGCCCTGCGCCGGGTCCAGGGCGAGCCGGACGTCGTCCAGCACAACGTTCGAATGTCGCGTCACACCCGTCACAAGCCCGTCTGCATGCCCCATTTTGAGCATACAGGCGGAGAAAACATTTCGATCATTATTGACGAGACGTTGCACGTCTCTCTTCAAATACCCTCGTCTTTGCAGACGCTTGTACAAGAAGTCCGCGTATGTGGCATTGTGTTCCGACATTCGCGCATTGCAAACTTCCAGAGAATCCTCCGGAAATCCAAGCTCACGCATATTAGATTTGGCCACATTCTCACGCGCAACCAACAAAGCCTTGCCAAGCCCCTGACTTTGAAACGCAAAGGCGGCACGAATGACGGCCGGCTCTTCGCCTTCGGCAAACACAATTGTTTTATTGGTCCCACGAATTGACGCTGTCACCCGTTGTTGCAAAGCAGCCGTTGGATCCAATCGGCGCGCAAGTGCTTGCTTGTAATTATCGTCTTTTTCATCATACGGAAGCCGCGCGACGCCGCTCTCAACGGCGGCACGGGCCACAAACGGCGGCACCCAGGAGATCAGCCGAGGGTCGAACGGTGTGGGAATTATGTATTCCCGGCCATAACGCATATTCTCCAGCTTATAAGCTGCCGCCACCTCATCGGGTACGTCTTCCCGTGCGAGCGCCGCCAGGGCCCGGGCAGCAGCGACTTTCATTTCTTCATTGATAGTGCGAGCACGGACATCCAGAGCGCCGCGGAAAATATAAGGAAACCCCAACACGTTATTGACTTGATTTGGGTAATCCGAGCGCCCGGTTGCCATAATCACGTCATCACGAACCTCACGCACTTCCTCGGGCGTAATTTCCGGTGTCGGATTGGCCATGGCAAAAATGATCGGATTCGGAGCCAGGCTGGCCACAATTTCCGGGGTAAACACACCTCCGGCAGACAGACCCAACAGACAATCAGCCCCACGTGCTGCATCTTCCAGCGTTCGCATTTCTGTTTTAACGGCATGCTTGTTCAAGCGATCGTGGCCGCCGGGACGCCCCTCATAAACGACACCATCCAGATCTACGACCACCACATTTTCGGGCCGCACGCCCATTGAGATTACAAGATCGAGCACTGTGAGACCGGCAGCACCCGCGCCGCACAAAACGACTTTGATGTCTTCAAATTTTCGACCGGTCAGATCGCAGGCATTGATTAGTCCGGCCGCGGCAATAATCGCGGTTCCGTGCTGATCATCGTGAAACACGGGAATATCCAGCTCGTCGCGCAATCGTTGCTCGATCTCGAAACATTCCGGTGCCTTGATATCTTCAAGATTGATGCCACCGAAAGTATTCCCAAACCCCTTTACGCAGGCGATAAATTGGTCCGGATCCGCGTAATCTACTTCCACATCAAAGGCATCGATATCGGCAAATCGCTTGAAAAGGACGGCCTTGCCTTCCATCACCGGCTTAGACGCCGCCGGGCCTAGATTTCCCAAACCCAAAATAGCCGTACCATTACTCACCACTCCGACCATATTGCCCTTCGATGTATAGTCGTAAACCGCTTCAGGGTTTTCTGAAATCGCTCTCACCGGGGCAGCAACGCCCGGCGAATATGCCAGGGCCAAATCGCGTTGCGTCGCCATCGGCTTCGTCGCTGCCAGCGCAATCTTCCCCGGCACCGGATGCATGTGAAAACGCAGAGCTTCAGTGTCTATGGTGTTACTGGCTTTGTATTTGGAATTTTTCGGCATGGATAAACTTCGTTGCGTCGGTTTTGGGCGAGCATGGACTGCACCGGCCAGTCCGCCAAGCGCCATGATCGGACGATGCCGCGCTGGTGTGCTTCTCACGATCAGTTGTCCACAATCAGGGGCGAACAAAAGCCGACCTGCACGCTATTTAGGCAATCCTGCTCGATGCTGCAGCAATTACACCCGCCAAGTCACATGCCATCGCCCTTCCCCTTGTCAGTACTGACTGGATATCGGCAACGTCCGGGCAACGAAGGAGGCCGGAAATGAAAAAGATTGAAGTGATAATCAAGCCCTTCAAGCTCGACGATGTGAAAGAGGCGCTCCAAGAAATCGGCGTCCAAGGTCTCACCGTGATTGAGGCCAAGGGCTTTGGGCGCCAAAAAGGTCATACCGAGCTCTACCGCGGCGCCGAATATGTCGTCGATTTTCTACCAAAGATAAAGATCGAACTGGTCATTCCGACCGACCAGGTCGAAGCCGCTATTGAAGCAATTCAAAACGCTGCCCGCACCGGGCGAATCGGCGACGGCAAAATTTTTGTCAGCCCCGTTGATAACGTCATCCGCATCCGGACCGGTGAAACCGGCCGAGATGCCCTCTAACTCTTTTTACCGAAACCTCACTGTCTCAACTCACTGCGGAGCCGCTCCATGTCAGACGCTATTCTCAAACGCCTCAAAGACGAAGATATCAAATATGTCGATCTTCGGTTCACCGATCCTCGCGGAAAAATGCAGCATGTGACGTTTGATCGATCCCTTGTCGACGAGGATTTTTTCGAAGACGGCACGATGTTTGACGGTTCCTCGATCGGTGGTTGGAAGGCGATCAATGAGTCCGACATGGTCCTCAAGCCCGACACAAGTTATTCCGTGATCGATCCGTTCTACCAGCAGCCTACGCTGGTGCTACTTTGTGATGTATTGGAGCCGGGAACCGGCGAGGCCTACAATCGCGACCCGCGCACCACGGCGAAAAAAGCCGAGGCTTTCCTCAAATCCACCGGCATCGGCGACACCGCATTTTTCGGACCAGAAGCCGAATTCTTTGTCTTTGATGATGTACGCTATTCCACGCGCCAGGAAGACACCGGCTTTTCAATCAATTCGAACGAAATGCCTCATAATACCGGGGCCCATATCGAGGGCGGCAATAAAGCGCATCGCCCGGGACCCAAGGGCGGTTATTTCCCGGTGGACCCCATGGATACCGGCCAGGACATGCGTACCGCCATGCTGACCGAAATGGATCATTTCGGCCTCGAGCCGGAGAAGCACCACCATGAAGTTGCGCCCGCGCAACACGAACTCGGCATGAAATACGCGACGCTTACCACCGTGGCAGATAGACTTCAGCTCTATAAGTATACTGTTCACATGGTTGCCCAAGCCTATGGCAAGACAGCCACATTTATGCCGAAACCCATGTGGAACGATAATGGCACCGGCATGCATGTTCACCAATCCATCTGGAAGAACGGCGCACCGGTATTTGCCGGTGATCGGTATGCAGATCTCTCCGAAACCTGCCTCCACTACATTGGTGGAATTATCAAGCATGCGCGGGCAATCAATGCCTTCGCAAACGCGTCCACCAATAGCTATAAGCGGCTGGTTCCGGGGTTCGAGGCGCCGGTCCTGCTTGCCTATTCCGCCCGCAACCGGTCCGCATCGATTCGCATTCCTTGGGTTAGCTCTCCCAACGCCAAGCGCCTCGAAACACGCTTTCCTGATCCGGCGGGCAACCCCTATTTGACATTTGCCTCACTCATGATGGCCGGTCTCGACGGTATCGAGAACCGCATCGACCCAGGCGACCCGATGGACAAGGATCTTTACGATCTGCCTCCAGAGGAATTGAGCGACATTCCAACTGTTTGCCGATCGCTCCGTGAAGCGCTTGAAGCGCTTGATGAAGATCGGGCATTCCTGAAGAAGGGCGGCGTTATGGATGACGACCAGATTGATGCCTATATCGATCTAAAAATGGAAGAAGTTCAGCGCTACGAAATGCACCCTCACCCCGTAGAGTTTGACATGTACTACTCCTGTTAAAGCACACTTCTTGTCGCTGAAAATTGGCATTGCATTCGGCCGGGCATCGTCCCGGCCGAATTTGTTGCACACCTTTTCATCATAATCGGTCGACGAGTCCGATTGCATTCGCTACAAATCTGATCAAGTTTGTCAGAATACTCTGTCACTTGCTCATCAGGAGTTCGCATGAGTCGTCGTTTATTGCTTGCCAGCGCCATTTCATCGCTGACCGTATTTGCACCTGCAGCCTTCGCGCAAACGGAAGTCACTGATGAAGTGACAGACCCGATTGCTACCTCTACGGCTGGCTCCGGCGGTGCTGCTGACGATATTCATATCACCCTGACTGGGCGTGTGGTCGTTTCAACAACCACCACGCCAGCGGTGACGCTCGACAGTGACAATACCATCCTGCAGGAAGGTAATGTCAGCATCATCACCGATGATGATGGCGGAGTCGGCATTCACGTCGTCGGTGGAAACACCGGAACACTGACCAATTCTGGTCTTGTGCAGGTCCAATCAGATTCGCGTCCGACCGACCTTGATGGTGATGGTGATCTCGACGGACCCGCCGCGATTGGTGGAAATCGAATTGCGATTCTCGTCGATGGTGCCGCAGTGTTTACGGGCGATATCATTCTGACGACACGAAGCGCGATCACCGTTCTTGGTAATGATTCATCCGGAATCCGCGTTCTGACGGGCATTGACGGCTCGCTCGACCTCGACGGTACGATTGGCATCATCGGCGACCGGTCCGAAGGCGTAGCTATCCAGAGCGATGTCTCGGACGACATTTTCGTTCGCGGCCAAGTCACAGCGGTTGGCGACGGCACAGTCGGTGTCTCAGTTGAGGGCGACGTAGGCGGTACAATTGCTATTGCTGGCACAATCGCCGCGTCAGGTTATCAATTTTCTGGCCAGCCCAATGCGGAATACCTCGCCATTCTTGATGCTGACGACCTTAATCAGGGCGGTTCAGCCTTTTACCTTAGCGGGTCGGTGGCCGAAGGCGTTCTCGTTGATGGACCAACGACCACGGCTGCAGGGATTTCAAACGCTCAAATCAGCGTCCGTGGTAGTGCTCCGGCCATGAGCATTGAGGCGACCGCAGCTTCCGGCGACATTGTCCTCGGGGAAGTTGTCATCGCCGCCGTCGTCGACGATCCCGATACAGCAGATGACGAAACCCAAGCCGAGCAATTTTTGGGATACAGCCTGGTGAATCGCGGAACGCTCGCCGCTTCCGGCGAGCTGGAAGCAATTAATGCCACAGCCCTCCGAATTGGCGGTAGCGGAGGCTTTAGCGCCACTCTCTCCGATGGAATGCTGAACGATGGCGCAATTTCCGCGACGTCAAATGGCGCGAATGCCACATCTGTCCTCGTGGCATCGGGTGCCGTCATTCCTGTTTTGACCAATGTTGGCGATCTGCGGGCGACCTCGATCGGAGCGGGCGGAATTGCACGATCCATCGACATTGAATCAGGCGGATCATTGTTCAGCCTGAATAATGATCTGATCATTTTCTCTCAGGCATTGTTGGGGGGCAGCGCGTATGCAATCCGTGACCAGTCCAACACCCTGGCTTCAATCACCAACACCCATGTGATTTCCGCGCTCGGCACGGCTCCGCTCGATGGTGTAGCGCTTCCCACGAGCGAAACCGTAGCGATTGATCTGTCGGCCAGCACAATCGACACGACTTATCATCAATATCGTCCCACCGATGCCGATGCCGATTCAAGAATAGAAACTCTGGGAGATATCCGGTTCGGTTCTGGTAACGATACGCTGCGCGTCGAAGCGGGTGGTGTGACCGGTGCCGTTTCCTTCGGTCTGGGTGCCGATCAGCTGATTCTGTCGGGCGGCAGCCGCCTCGCCGGTGAATTGACCGATACTGACGGTGATCTGAACATCCAGGTCGACGATGCCACATTGCAGCTTGCCTCAACGGCGCCGACGAATGTCAGTGAAGCGCGCTTTGGCGACGGTTCTCGTTTGCTGTTTGAAATCGACCATGATGCCGGTATCGCAGCATCGTTGAACGCGTCGGGTACGATCACATTTGAGACCGGGTCTGCGATCTCCACTTCATTGACCAATCTGATCGGCGACGGCGCAACCTATGTCGTTCTCACATCGAGTGCACTGGTCATTCAGGATTCCATTGCGGCATTGCAGGACACGATCGCCCCATTCTTGTATGAATCATCAATCGCATTAGACCCCTCCGACTCCAACTCTTTGATCCTTACACTGCGTCGACGCTCCGCCGCTGAATTGGGTATGAGCGCCAATCAGGGCGAGGCCTACACAGCCGCCTACGCCGGTTGGCAGTCAAACGCGGAATTGGGGGCTGCAATTGCCAGCCTGACCACCGAGAGTGATTTTTATCAGGCCTATAACCAATTGCTGCCGGAATATGCCTCCAGCGCGCTGCAATTTTCCCAGGCCAGCAATGACAGTGCCATTGGAGCCCTCGCAAATCGCTTGGAAGCCGTGCGTCGCAGTCCGGAACAATCCGGGGGCCTTTGGATTCAGGAATTTAGTTATTTCGCCGACCGTGCTGGCACCGATGTGGCCGCAGGTTACCGAGGTCAGGGTATTGGTCTCGCCGTCGGTGCTGACCGCCCGTTTGGTCCATTTTACGCGGCCGGTGTGAACTTCGTTGGCTCCGCCAGCGAAATTTCCGAGTCCGACGGTGTCGACGATCCAATGTCAGCAATCAGCGCGCAAATTGGCGTCTATGCGGGCGCTGAGATGGGGGGCATGTCCTTAGATCTCTACGGCGGAATTGGCTATGACAGCTTCGAGCACAATCGTCGTGTCCTGATTGGCACATTCGACGCGACACCAACAGGCGAATGGTCGGGTTACCACACCGCTGCTTCCGCTCGTCTGGGGCGTCAATTCTCCACCGGGCGTTATTTTTTCACACCGTCTCTGTCGGTTGATTATCTGAGCTTGTTTGAGAGCGCCTACACAGAAACCGGTGGCGGTGACGGCATTGACCTTGTCATCGACGACCGCGAATCAAGCAGTTTTACAAGCACAGCGCTCTTCACGATGGGTGCGCGGTTTGAACGTGTGGACAGCTGGTGGGCGCCAAGCCTGCGCATCGGTTACCGCAATGAATTCAGCTCGGAAGAGCTCGAAACGCTCGCGCATTTTGATGGATATAATGAAACCTTCACCCTGCGCTCCGAGGCGATGCCGGGCTCCGGGTTTATTTTCGGCTTCGGCGTCGGCGCGGGATCCGGATATTCAACCTTCTCACTCGATTATGATGCCGATATCCGTGACAACTTCATACGGCATACTGCCCGTCTGGTTATACGGATGGTGTTCTAGGCAGAAACATTCTGCGGTGGAAACGCCAGGTTAACCCCAATGCATGAGGCTCGAACGTATGTTGCGTTCGAGCCTCATTTCTATCTTGGTATTGTTCGGTGTGTCGGCCTGCGGCCATGCGCCGCCGTCACAGGTGTCCGATGCCTGCCTGATACTCGAAGACAATCGGGCCTGGTGGCGCGCACTGCAGCGAACTGAGCGCAGATGGGGCGTATCTCCGGCAATTCAACTGGCGATATTAAAAAGAGAGTCCAGTTTTAACTCTCGAGCCAGGCCCGCACGGAGACGTCTGCTCGGCTTCATTCCCGGCAGCCGCCCGTCCTCGGCCTATGGTTATGCTCAAGCCTTGGACAGCACCTGGGATTGGTATCGTCGTGACACGGGTCGCCGCGGCGCTGATCGGGATAACTTTTCCGACGCCGTAGACTTTGTCGGTTGGTACGCCTCCAAGAGCCGTCAATTATCCGGAATTTCCTCTGATAATGCGCGCGATCTCTACCTCTCCTACCATGAGGGGCATAGTGGCTTTAACCAGGGAAGCTATCGCAACAAATCCTGGCTTATGCGTGCCGCCGGAGAGGTGCAAACCGACGCCCGTCGATATGCCAGTCAACTTGATCGCTGCGAAAGACGGCTTTCTCGACGGTTTTGGCTGTTCTGAGTCTCCCCATCGCCCCGCGACTCGTGCAAACTCAAGTGATGACGACACCAAGCTCACAATCCGATTTATTTTCCGCATCGCCCGCACCGGAACCGTCAAAGGTCCCGGCTAAGGGGTATTCTGCCGCCAGCATCGAAGTGCTGGAGGGGCTGGAGGCCGTCCGCAAGCGGCCCGGCATGTATATCGGCGGAACGGATGAGCGGTCCTATCACCACCTGTTTGCCGAAATTCTCGACAACTCAATGGATGAAGCGGTGGCCGGCTGGGCTGACCGAATCGAAGTCGAGGTCGAGGAAGACGGATTCATCACCGTCACCGACAATGGCCGCGGAATTCCGGTCGATCCGCACCCTAAATATCCCGACAAGTCGGCCCTCGAAGTCGTTCTGACAATGCTGCATGCCGGGGGCAAGTTTTCCGACGCCAGCTACAAGACATCCGGTGGCCTCAACGGTGTCGGTATTTCCGTGGTCAACGCGCTGTCCGACACGCTTGAAGTCGAGATCGCACGCGAAAAAACGCTATGGACACAGACATATTCGCGCGGCCTGCCGACCAGCAAGTTGATCAAGGTCGGTGCAGCTCCAAACCGGCGTGGTACCAAAATTCGATTCCGCGCTGACGCGGACATATTCGGATCCGGAACCAAATTGAAACCTGCCCGACTATTTGGCCAGGCACGCACGAAAGCCTTCTTGAGACGCGGCGTTAAAATTCTCTGGCGCTGCGCGCCGTCACTGGTTGAAGGCACTGATATTCCAACCGAAACAATACTTTGCTTCCCGGGTGGGCTCGCAGATCGTCTGGCCGAGCTAACAGCCGGCCGTGCGACGATCACCGCCGAAGGATTTGATGGCAAGGTCGATCGTGAAGATGGCGGCGGTGGTGTCGAGTGGGCTATCGCCTGGTCCACAAATGGCTTTGGCAGCGAGGCAGATGGTCTGTGCGACACCTTCTGTAATACCGTCCCGACACCGCAAGGCGGCACGCATGAACAAGGGTTTCGCGCGGCGGTGACCAAGGGGCTGCGCGCCTATGCCGAGCACACACACCCGAAAAAAGCCGCCCTCATTACGCCCGACGACGTGATGGGAAATGCGGGGGCCCTCGTCTCAGTCTTTATCACCGAACCTGAATTTCAGGGGCAAACCAAGGACCGGCTCGCCTCGCCTGATGCCGCCAAACTCGTTGAGACAGCAGTGCGAGACCGTTTCGATCACTGGCTAGCAGGCTCCCCCAAAGAAGCGGAAAAGCTTGTCGAAAGCGCGATCGAACGCGCTGAAGATCGATTACGCCGCCGCAAGGAAAAGGCCGTTAAACGCCAGAGCGCGTCCCGTCGATTGCGACTTCCGGGAAAGCTCGCCGATTGTTCACGTGCGGATGCCGACGGTACCGAAATTTTCCTCGTCGAGGGTGATTCCGCGGGCGGTTCTGCGAAGCAGGCGCGCGACCGGAAAACACAAGCCATTTTGCCTCTGCGCGGAAAAATTCTGAATGTCGCCTCTGCGGCCAGCGACAAGATCGCTGCCAACTTGGAAATCAATGATCTGATTTTGGCGCTCGGCTGTCAGACGGGTAGCCGGTTCAATCAAAATGATTTGCGTTATGAGCGCGTCGTGATCATGACAGACGCCGACGTCGATGGTGCCCATATCGCCGCTCTTTTGATCACATTCTTTTACCAGTCCATGCCGGAACTCATTCATTCAGGTCATCTATTCTTGGCTCAACCCCCGCTTTACAGACTGACTCAGGGCGCAAAGACTCTCTATGCCCGCGATGATGCCCACAGGGATCAATTGCTTAAGGACGAGTTCAAGGGGTCTGGAAAGGTCGAGCTCGGTCGCTTTAAGGGTCTCGGTGAAATGACGCCCAAACAGCTAAAGTCAACGACAATGGATCCGGCGGTCCGAACGATGGCGCGCGTTATCATTCCGGAGGGCGAAATTCCAACGGTCGAAAAACTGGTACAGACCTTGATGGGAAAGAAGCCGGAATTGCGTTTTGCCTACATCCAGGAACACGCACCCGAAATCAGCACTCTGGATATCTGAGCATAATTCCGCCGGGCCCGATTGACGCCTGAGCTGCGAATGCGTTGAATGCCTCCACCTATCCGTGAATCTGCGGAGCACTGAAGGGGTGGAAACTCATGACCTTGGAATTATTAAAACGTTCGGTGGCGCTCGCCAGCGTGCTGGCCTTGGCGGCATGCAGCGGTTCTGGCGGAGACAACACATCAAGCGACAACGCAGCGAGCGGTGACGCAGACGAGACGCAAATCGTTCGACACGATACCAACCCCTACCCGTCAACCTATGTGCCAAGCCCTAGCGGCGTGACCCTCATTCGCGGGGCCACAATTTTTGATGGCACAGGTGGCAGGATCGATAATGGAGATTTGCTGGTTGAAGATGGCCGCATTGCTGCCATCGGGCAAAACCTCGACAGTCCAGATGGCGCAACCATTGTTGACGCCACCGGTCGATATCTGACGCCCGGTATCATCGATGTTCACTCACATCTGGGTGTCTACCCCTCGCCCGGTGCAAGCGCACACAGTGATGGCAATGAAGCCACGTCACCTGTCACAGCCAATGTCTGGGCCGAGCATTCCGTCTGGCCGCAGGATCCCGGCTTTGAAGCCGCACTGGCCGGTGGTGTAACAACGATGCAGATCCTGCCCGGCTCGGCCAATCTATTTGGCGGGCGCGGCATTACCCTGCGAAACGTCTCGGCGCGTACCGTTCAGGAAATGAAGTTTCCCGGTGCGCCCTACTCCTTGAAAATGGCCTGTGGAGAAAACCCGTCCCGGGTCTATGGCAATCGTGGGCAATCGCCAGCAACCGATATGGGTAATATGGCCGGCTACCGCGCCACCTGGCAGGAAGCCAGCGATTATCGAGATAGCTGGAATGAGTATTGGGATGCCGCAGAGGCTGGCGAAGACGTATCGGCCCCCAGTCGCGACCTTGGCATGGACACGCTAATGGGCGTGCTCGACGGTGACATCCTGGTCAATATGCATTGCTATCGTGCCGATCAAATGGCGCAAATCATCGATTTGTCCCAGGAGTTCGGTTATCAGGTCACCGCCTTTCATCATGGGGTCGAAGCCTACAAAATTCCGGACCTGCTTGAGGAAGCCGGAATTTGTGCGGCTGTTTGGGCCGATTGGGGCGGCTTCAAAATGGAAGCCTATGATTCGATCCGTGAAAATCTCGCTCTCACCCATGCTGGCGGTGCCTGTGCGCTGATCCATTCAGACAGCGATACCGGCATTCAACGCCTCAATCAGGAAATCGCCAAGGCGATGGCCGATGGCAACAGAATGGGGCTGGACATCACGGAAGCCGAGGCCTGGACATGGGTTTCGTCCAATCCGGCACAAGTCTTGGGCATTCTCGATGAAACAGGAACGCTTGAGGCCGGCAAGCGCGCCGATCTCGTGCTTTGGTCTGCCAATCCATTCAGTGTGTACAGCCGTGCAGACAATGTCTGGATCGATGGCGCGCTGACCTATGACCGCAATGATGAATCCATGCAGCCGGTTCGCGACTTCATGCTCGGCCAACCTGGCGAAGGAGACCAGTAATGAAACGGATAATCTTCTCAGCCCTCGCCAGCCTCGCGATAACCGCGCCGGCCATGGCTCAAACCCACGCCATTACCAATGGGCGCGTGGTCACAAATACTTCCGCCGGAATTATTGAAAACGGCACCGTGTTACTTCGTGATGGCAATATCGTCGCTGTCGGCAGCGATGTCGCAATTCCTGACGATGCGTCGGTTCACGACGCGGACGGTGGCTGGATCACTCCAGGCCTGTTTGCCTCTGTCACTCAACTCGGTCTGATCGAAGTTGCGCTCGAAAGCAGTACATCGGACTCAGGCGCAGACGATTCCAATTTTTCGGTGGCGCTTGACGTCGCAGACAGCTTCAACCCGTCGGGTACTTATCTGCCTACAACGCGAATTGAAGGTGTCACACGGGCGGCGATCTTTCCGTCGACCGGACTCAATTTGTTTGCCGGGACCGGCGGACTTGCCAATACCAGCGGTGCCAACAATTCTCTCTTTGCAGACGGGCAATTTGTCTTCGCCCAATTGGGTCAGTCCGGTGCAGCAACAGCCGGCGGTTCCCGGGCAGCCGCCTGGGCATTTCTGGAAGCAGCCTTCACCGATGCCCGTGGCTATCCGGGCCGGTATTCCGGCGATCATCAGGGAGATGCCTTGGACCGTTATGACGCCGCAGCCTTGCTGCCAGTGGTTCGCGGTCAAATACCACTGGTGATGTATGTGGATCGCGCGACAGACATCCGACGCGCGCTGCGCTTTGCGGAAGAAAACGCTCCGGTTCAACTTATCATAATGGGCGGGGCGGAAGCCTGGATGGTCGCTGATGAGTTGGCCGAAGCGCGTGTACCGGTACTGATCGACCCAATTCGCAATCTACCCAGCTCATTTGATTCGATTGGTTCGACCCTGGAATCTCCCGCTCGCCTTCATTCAGCGGGTGTCGTCGTCGGATACACTACCCAGTCTGCCGATGGCTATTTCAACGCGCGCTTGCTGCCACAACATGCCGGGAATGCGGTGGCCCACGGTGTCCCCTGGGATGCAGCCTTCAGAGCGATCACGCTTACCCCGGCTGAAATCTACGGCATGGGGGATCAATATGGCGCGCTGGCAAACGGTTATGTCGGTGATGTCGTGGTCTGGGACGGAGATCCACTGGAGGTCACAACCAGTGCGGTTTCGGTCTTCATAGACGGCGAGGAAACCGCAATGGAATCGCGCCAAACGCGCTTGGCGGACCGTTACCGCAATATCACGGATGAACAACCATTCGCCTATAGACGCTAATCGAAAAGCGCATGCGCGTTGACACCGCGCTCGCTGTCCGTATGTTTCCGCTCGAACGCGGCCTCGCCCTTCGGCGTGGCCGCGTTCTTTCGTTACACCCAAGGATGTTATGACGTTCGAGGAACTCGGGCTCGGCCCCAAATTACTTTCGGCAATCAATGATGCCGGCTATTCAGAACCCACTCCGATCCAGGCCGGTGCAATACCCGTTGCCTTGACCGGGCGCGACGTGCTGGGCATTGCCCAGACCGGGACCGGCAAGACCGCGTCCTTTGTGCTGCCCTTGATCGAGAAGCTTTCGAGAGGCCGCGCCAAGGCGCGCATGCCGCGCTCGCTTATCATCGCGCCCACGCGGGAGCTGGCAGCGCAATGCGCCGAAAACTTCGAAAAATATGCCAAGAATGAAAAGCTCACCATGGCTTTGCTGATTGGCGGCGTATCCTTTGCCCCACAAGTCGAAATCCTCAATCGCGGTGCGGATGTTTTGATCGCCACACCCGGCCGTCTTCTCGATCATTTCGAACGCGGACGCCTTTTGCTGACCGGTGTTCAAATGCTCGTGGTCGACGAAGCGGACCGTATGCTGGATATGGGTTTCATCCCCGATCTCGAAAAAATATTCTCGATGACACCTCCGCGGAAGCAGACACTGTTCTTCTCCGCGACGATGCCGAAGGAAATTCAGAGTCTCGTCAAGAAATTCTTGAAGGATCCTGAACGCGTCGAAGTGGCCCGCCCAGCGACAACCAGCGCCAACATCAAACAATTCATCATTCGGGTCGGCGACAAGGCAGCAAAAGCCAAGCGCGACGCATTGCGAGATGCGATGAGCATGGCCGATGTCAAAAACGGTATCGTTTTCGCCAATCGCAAACGTGATGTCGATGTCATCGCGCGTTCACTCAAAAAACACGGCTTATCCGCCTCACCGATCCATGGCGACCTCGACCAATCCACACGGACAGCCACGCTCGCGCAGTTTAAATCCGGCGAATTACGGTTTCTGATTGCCAGTGATGTCGCTGCTCGCGGCTTGGATATCCCAGACGTCTCGCACGTCTACAATTACGATATCCCAAATCAGGCCGATGACTATGTCCACAGGATCGGCCGTACGGGCCGCGCCGGCAAGACGGGCGTCTCCGTTTCGCTGATTATACCAGGTGATGAGCGCGCATTGTCTGCCATTGAGAAATTGACCAAACAGGACATTCCTGAGCTCAGCCTCAAGACATTGAACAGCGACTCCGAAGAAACGACAAAAGAATTGAAGGCTGAAGAACCGCGCAAGCGAACCCGGAAGCCACGCAAAAAGCCCGCGAATTCTAACGAGACTGCTGCGAGCGTCGAGGCAACAAACAAAAAAAGCGATCCAACTGACGCAAAACCAGAACCTAAAAAGGTCGCTGAGGCCGCGGTCCCAAAGCGTGAGGCGGCCGCTGCTGCAAAGCAAGACCCGAAACAAAGTTCCGGTCCACAGCCCGTCCATCAATCCGGCCAACACTCCGGTCATACAACCAATAACCGGGATAAGGGCGGCCGAAATCGACGCGGTAGAAACGGTCACTATCGTGATGATCTCGGGCCGTCATTCGTCGGTTTTGGCGATCACATCCCCGACTTCATGAATGTTCGTTCGCGGTAATAATTGCGCAAACGCGATTGAAGGCCAATTATCAAGCGAAACTGAAAGTTCGTTTAAACCGTCGATTTAGTCATACGAAATGACTATTGTTTACCGCTTATTTTTGTTTTCGGACTACCTTTCACGAGTGGCAACAGTCAGTTTTTCTGTGCCACCGTATGGAGGGAAGTCGAGTGAACGGTCGATTGTTAGGCAATGAAGGACGCGAACTCGCGCACAAAGCTCTTGAGCTCATGGCGCAATTTGACGTTCCGCCAACTCCCGAAAACTATTCCGTTTGGGTTAGTTTCGCCTCGGACACCAACACCGATTTATGCGAAAGCGTTCGCAAACACATCGAGTCGGGCGAAGCCTTCACCGAAGAATTAAACAACGAATTATTCGACCAATATTTCCAATGGGCCGCGATCCAGAATGCCATTATTGAAAGCGGTGGCATCATGACCCGCGAACTTGGAAATGTTCAGGATAGCCTGAATGCTGCCACCAAGGACACAGCAGCCTACGGGGCGACCCTCGCCGGCGCTCAAGGCAAATTGGATGAGGCGTCCGATACCGCCGGTGTCAAAACGATGGTGGAAACCCTGGTTTCTGCAACCGCCCGCATGCAACGCCGCAGCGCCGAGCTGGAGAACAAGCTACAGGCCACATCCCAGGAAGTGACCCAATTACGCAGCAATCTCGAAAAGGTTCGGGAAGAAGCGATGACAGATGCCCTCACCGGTGTCGCCAATCGCAAGCGTTTTGATGAAACACTCCGCCGCGCCCAGCGTGACGCTGATACAAATGAGACACCGCTCAGCTTGGTGTTGTGCGACATCGATTTCTTCAAGCGATTCAATGACACTTGGGGCCATCAAACCGGTGACCAGATTATCCGATTTGTCGCAGGCTGCATGACTCGTCATGCGACTGACGAACACTTGGTCGCTCGATATGGTGGTGAAGAATTCGGTATTATTATGCCGAATACCACCGCCCAGGAGGCCTTCCAAATCGCTGAGCTGACGCGAAAAACAGTGGCTTCGAAGAAATTATTGCGCAAATCCACCAATGAAGATCTTGGCAAAATCACGGTATCGATGGGTATCGCCCAGTACATATCGGGCGAAGCGATGGAAGAATTCATCGAACGGTCGGACACAAATCTCTATAAGTCCAAGGCCGATGGTCGCAATCGCACCAGCACCGAGCCGGAAGCCAGCACACGCAGCGCTGCCTGAGACATTCTTTCAAGCTGACCTATTATTAAGCGTTTGACGGGGCAGCAGTTTCTAAAAAGCTGGCCCGCTCGCACCAAAATCGAAACACGTCCGCAAGCGCTGGTCGTCCCGTGCGCCATGACGCTTCTGGATACCGGAAATCGAGATAATCCAGGCCCACTGCCAGGCTCAATTGAGCAAAACTCAATTGAAGATCAGTGCCGCGAAACTCAGATTCGAGCTGGTCCAAAGTCCGCAGAATGCCGTCCTGACGCCGGTTGATCCAATATTCGCTATAGATTTCAGAATCCCGCACCATCTCGATGCGACGACCGACAGCAAGATCTAGAAGGCCGCTTGCGAAACTCTCAAGACGGCGATCATCCCAGTCTTGTATCCATGGGTTGGCTGCATTCTGATTGAGCCATTGCGCGATCAACCCGCTCTCTGTCAGCGCCCGCCCATCATCCATAATCAGGCAAGGCACCCGACCCAGAGGGTTGGCCTTTAGCAATAACTCGCCATTCTCAAATGGGTGAGCATCCCGCTCTTCAACCTGATCACTCAAATGCAATTCACGAATCAATATCCGACACTTACGCGCATAAGGTGAAGTATCGGATACGAGCAGTTGCATCATGAATCAAAGCTCCGTGACGGGCACGATGGTCACGCTCTCGCCGCATCCACACGCATCGGTTTGATTGGGATTGTTGAAGACGAATTTTGCGTGCAGCGCCTCGATCTCATAATCGATCTCGCTACCCAGTAAAAACAGGAGCGCCTTCGCCTCAAGCACGATCTCAACGCCCTTGTCGGCAACCCGCTCATCGGCGGCATCCGGTTCAACGACATAGTCCATCGTGTATTCCATACCGGCACAGCCGCCATTCTTGACACCGACGCGCAGAAAACCAGCATCGCGCTGGGCCAGGAGTGCTTTCACACGCTCGGCGGCGGCGTCAGTCAGGGTGACGGCTTTGGGGCGCTCTCTCATGGTCACTCCTAAAACATATTCAGCGCTAGTCGCGCTTCGTCAGACATCCGGTCCGGTGTCCACGGTGGCTCAAAGGTCAGCGAGACATCGGCACGCTCAACGCCCTCAACCCGCTCGACAGCATCGCGCACCCAGATCGGCATTTCGCCTGCGACCGGGCAGCCTGGAGCCGTCAAAGTCATTTCAACCTTCAAGGTGCGGTCAGTTTCCAGATCCACCTTGTAGATCAGGCCCAGCTCGTAAATATCGACGGGAATTTCTGGATCAAAGACCGTCTTGATCTCGGTGATCACATCATCAGTGATACGCGCCAATTCCTTTTCCGGAATTTCGGCGGCGGGCTTGCTGTCGGTGGACTCAACAGTCACCGCGACCTCAGCCGGGGCTGGGGAGGCAGACAAATCGATAATGTCCCTGGATGTATCTTCAATCATGATCTTACCTAGATGAGGAATGTGCGAGCCTTTTTCAATGCGTCAACAAACGCATCAGCCTCGTCGATTGTGTTGTAAATGGCAAAACTGGCGCGCGCAGTTGCACTGACGCCCATCCGGCGCATCAGCGGCTGTGCACAATGATGCCCTGCCCGGATGGCAATGCCGTACTTGTCGAGAATTTGCGCCAGGTCGTGCGGATGCGCACCTTCAATGGCGAAGGAGATGATCGCGCCCTTGTCCTGCGCCGTACCGATGACTTGCAAGCCGTCAATATCCGCCAGACCCGCCATGGTGCGATCCAGCAAAGCACGCTCATGTTCGAGAGTGGCCATGCGATCATGGCGCTCAATCCAGCGGATCGCCGCGCCCAGACCAATCGCATCGGCAATCGGCGGCGTACCCGCTTCGAACTTGTGTGGCACATCAGCAAATGTGACCCGATCCTCAAACACATCGGCGATCATCTCGCCACCGCCATGCCAGGGCGGCAAACGATCAAGCCAGTCGCCCTTGGCGTACAGCGCACCAATCCCAGAGGGTCCGTAGAGCTTGTGTCCGGTGAAGACGAAGAAATCGCAATCCAACTCGGTCACATCGACCGGCAGATGTACGGCGGATTGTGAGCCGTCGAGCATGACAGGCACGCCCGCCGATTTCGCCAGCGCAATAACGCGCTGAGCATCGGTTATAACGCCCGTCACATTCGACATGTGCGTCACCGAAATCAGACGCGTTTTCGGACCGATCAGCGTTTCGAGATGCTCATAATCGAGTGAACCATCATCCAACGCCCGCGCCCATTTCAGCTCAACACCAATCCGGTCTGCCAGCAGGCGCCAGGGCACGATATTGGAATGATGCTCCAGCTGGCTGATGATGATCTCATCACCGGCCTTCAAGCCTTGCCCGAATGAATTGGCCAGCAGATTGATGGCTTCAGTCGTGCCACGCGTGAAAACAATCTGCTCGGGTCGCTCGGCATTAATAAAACGCCGCACATCATCGCGCGCCGCCTCAAACGCTTCAGTCGATTCATTGGCCAGCGTGTGCAGGCCACGATGCACATTGGCGTAATAGGAGCGATACACCCCTGCCACGCTTTCAATGACAAATTCCGGCTTCTGGGCCGACGCTGCACTGTCGAGATAGACGAGCGGCTTGTCATTCACCAGCCGATTGAAAATCGGAAATTCAGCGCGGATCGCGTCGATGTTCAATGGGCGATCAATAGTCGTTTGCGCGGTCATCAGGTCATCGCCTCCAGACGCTCGGACAACATCGAGCGCAACTCATCTCGAACGACTTCATTTTCAATATTATCAAGTGGTTCCGACAAAAAGCTCTCAATCAAGATCGCCCGCGCTCGCGCTTCGGGAATGCCGCGCTGGCGCATGTAGAAGAGCGCCGTTTCATCAAGCGCACCGATCGCATTTCCGTGTGCGCATTGCACGTCGTCGGCGTAAATTTCCAGCTCCGGCTTGGCGTCAATCTCCGCCCGGCCGTCCAGCATCAACGCCCGATGGGTCATCCGCGCATCTGTCTGCTGAGCCGCCTTGTCGACCTTGAACTTGCCCTGAAAAACACCGCGCGCATTGGCAGCGACCGCGCCTTTGACGAGCTGCATGGTGATGCCGCC
>JAQXCQ010000182.1 GCA_029251785.1 Maricaulis sp.
CGCCGAACCGGTCACATTGGTACGCTCACCCACATTAACGAAGGTGGAAACAGAGATCGTCATGTCAAATTATTCCCTGCTTCAACACGCCAGTTTGAACGGCTCAAGGCCAGACAGGCACATCGCCCGCTCACGCCGCGACGGCGATCGTGGCTTGGCCTCGGCAGCCGCCTCGGCAATCGCCTGAATGTGTGCCGGTGTTGTGCCGCAGCATCCGCCAACAATATTGACCAGTCCTGAATACGCCCATTCACCCAGATGCGCCGCCGTTTGGTCCGGCGTCTCATCATATTCGCCCATATCATTTGGCAGGCCAGCATTGGGATAGGCCAGGACAAGCGTGTCAGCCACGCGGGACAGTTCAGCCACATAGGGTCGAAGCTCGTCAGCACCGAGCGCGCAATTCAAGCCAATTGCCCAGGGACGAGCATGACGCACAGAATTCCAGAACGCTTCGGTCGTCTGCCCCGACAGGGTTCGGCCAGAGCGATCGGTGATCGTTCCGGAAATCATCATCGGGATCTCAACACCCGTTTCCACACGCAAATCCAGTAACGCTTTGATGGCGGCTTTGGCATTTAGCGTGTCGAAAACCGTCTCGATCAGGAAGAAATCGACATAGTCAGACATTGCCTTAGCCTGCTCGAAATACGCCGTGCGCACCCGATCAAAGCAGGTTTCGCGAAACCCGGGATCATTCACATCCGGCGAAATCGACAATGTTTTATTGGTCGGCCCAATCGCGCCTGCGACACCGCGGGGTGAACCGGTCTTTTGTTCGTAGGTATCCGCAGCCTCACGTGCCAGACGAGCACCCTCACGAGCGATCTCGGCAGCAATATTTTCCATACCGTAATCGGCCTGGGCGATCGTGGTCGCTGAAAACGTATTTGTTTCCACCACATCCGCACCGGCTTCAAAATAGGCCGTATGTATCGCCCGCACGGCGTCCGGCGCACTCAAATTGAGAATATCATTATTGCCCTTGATGGATTGCCCCCAATCGGCAAACCGCTCCCCGCGATAGCCGTCCTCATCCAGCTTCAAATCCTGGATCTGGGTCCCCATCGCTCCATCGAGCACCAACAGGCGCTGCTTCGCTAGTGCAACGAGGGCAGAAAATCTTTTTGAGCGGGTCATTATGCAGCCTGTCCTACTTGGGTTGGCAATGGCTTCACACCCAGCAGGTGACAGGTCGACAGAGCCAATTCAGCACGGTTCAGCGTATAAAAATGAAAATCTGACACACCACCCTGATTAAGCGTGTCGCATAGGCGTGCTGCCACGTGAGCCGTTACGAGCTGACGCGTGTCTTCCTGTTCTTCCAAGCCCTCATAGGCCTCATGCATCCACTTTGGGACTTCCGCACCACACAGCCCTGCAATGCGTTTCAAACCGACAAAATTCGGCTGCAGCATAATGCCAGGCACGATCGGAATTGTGATCCCGGCCGCGACAGCCCGGTCCCTAAATCGTAAGAATGTGTCCGCTTCAAAGAAAAATTGCGTGATCGCTCGGGTTGCCCCGGCATCCACTTTTGCTTTGAGCACATCAAGATCATGGCGCATGCCTGAACTCTCCGGATGCGTTTCCGGGTAACAACCGACGGAAATCTCAAAATCACCTTGCTTGCGGATACCAGCGACGAGCTCGGTTGCATTGGAATATCCGTCTGCGGGCGGGT
>JAQXCQ010000191.1 GCA_029251785.1 Maricaulis sp.
TACCGATTATCCAAATGGCACCAATTTCACCACACGGAAGGCAAATAATTCGGCTCGCCCTGTTGGCTCCGGATGTCCAGCGGGCCATCCTTGAGGGCAGCCAGCCTGTCGGTTTGAAAATTTCCGATCTCACATCGCGCGATCTCCCCTTGTGTTGGAAGCAGCAGGCCAAAGTATTGGGTTTTCCGAGCCCAATTTGATCTCCTCATGCGATCGCTAATATCCCTGTTATACAGGGTAAATAGCCCCATCATCAGGTCTACGCCCCCTGTTATGGTCGCTATTGACCCAGTTCTGGCAAAGAACAGGAAAGTGACCTCAATCCGCGCAGGTCTATGAAACTCCTCGTCTAAATTATTCCGCATCGCATGGGCACCGCATTTTGGCCTGTTATGCCCACCGATTTGAACAAAATTCCCTGTTAATGCCCAAACTCATCTGCCCGTCGGACGCGCGGAGACCGCACGCTTGTTTGCTTGCAAAAGGCTCCACAGGTGAGGGAGTTGGTTCGCCATACATACGGATATGCCGCAAATAGCGCCCCTGTTACGGGACGTTGCAGCGCTATGTCTGATGTGAAGACGAGTTGTGTGGGTGTGTGGCGGAGAGGAAGGGATTCGAACCCTCGAAACGGTTCCCCGTTTACACGCTTTCCAAGCGTGCGCCTTCGACCACTCGGCCACCTCTCCGCTGGAAGGCGCGATTTATAGCGGACGTGGCGGGAACGGCAAGCTGTGTTTGCTTGACAATAACACAGACCTTACTTTGATACATGTAACGCGGCTGTGATTTGGCCACCCGCTGCGTTCTCGGCACGCTGTCCCTTTGCGCTGATGATCGGCGGTGTGGACCAGGTGGGAGATTGGGGAATGAGTCAGTTTTGGCTGTTGGCGGTTTTTACGACCGCTTTGAATTTGTTACTGGCCCAAGCGGGCGCGCAGGCACAGGACGCGGCTTCTGATCGCGGAGCCGAGGCACGGGCCGAAATGGCGCGTTTGTCTGATCTGGCAGGCAATTGGGTGTCGCAAGTGCGTACACCCAATCCACAGGGAGACCTGGTTCCTCGCGGCGAGGAGCGCGCCCACATTTATTATCTGCTCGGTGATCTGGCTTTGCGCGAGGAGGCTCAGGCGGAGACCCTGCCCGGCTTCGCGATCGAATCCACGATCCAGTACGACCAGAACCGGGACCTTTATCGCCTGGTCGCCATGGACGATACCTGGGGCAATATGGATATCTATGAAGGCGGGTTCGAGGACGATGGCATTTTGCGACTGACCAATCTGCGCTCCGGGACCAGCTATGTTGCGCCCGATGGCAGCCAGACCAACTTCCGGCTCAGCTTCACCATCCATGATCACGACAACCATGAATTTCTCGTCGAACAAACGGTGGATTCCGGCGTGAATTGGTCTGCGATGGTTGCGTATATCCGTCGCCGCGAGATCGATTAATGCAGAGCGTGTGACAGCCGGGACTGGCAAAGCCGCGACGAGTGCCTATCTTGTGCGCATAGAGCTGTTACGGAGCGCGCTATGTCCGACCCACGCTGGAAGTCTGAAATTGTACGACCGGATACCGCTCTGGCGGGACGTTCCCAACCCATACGCACGGCTGATACCCATTTTGTGACCGGCAATTCGATCAAGACCGAGGTGCCAGCCGGCATGCAGGAAATCATCCTGGGCCTGGGGTGTTTCTGGGGCGCGGAGCGCGTGTTCTGGCAGACACCTGGTGTCTGGCATACGGCGGTGGGTTATGCCGGCGGTACCACGCCCAATCCGACCTATGAGGAAGCCTGCAGCGGCGGGACGGGTCACTTCGAAGCCGTGCGCGTGGTGTTCGATCCAGCTGTGATTACCCTGCCGGATCTGCTCAAAGTCTTCTGGGAATCTCATGACCCAACCCAGGGCATGCGTCAGGGAAATGATCGCGGCACGCACTACCGGTCTGCGATCCTCACAACGAATTCCCAACAATCATTGGATGTTGAGAACAGCCGGGCAAGCTATCAAGCCGCGCTGGATGCATCGGGTAAGGGCGGCATTACGACTGAAATTGGTGAGGCGGGTCCATTTTATTACGCTGAAGATTACCACCAGCAATTCCTGGCCAAAAACCCTGACGGGTATTGTGGTCTGGGCGGGACAGGCGTGGTCTGTCCAATTCATGTCCCTGCGTCGACCTAGCGCACTGCACCCGTCTTCCATTCCATCGCGTCGGCGCGCATGCTAGTCCGGTTGCACCCTGTCTGATGCGGAGCTGAATTTGAGCCGCCTGATTGCCTTTGATGTCGACTCCACCTTGCTCCGGGTTGAATCCCTGGACAGCGCGATCGAGCACGCCCTCGGCCAGCTCGATGATGGCGCGCAGCGCCTCCGGCAATTGCACGACATTACCGATGCCGGCATGACCGGTCGAATGGCGCTGGGTGACTCGCTTCAGCAGCGTCTGAAACTGGCCATTCTTGATCGTTCGCTTGTCGAAACGATCGCCGATACCCTGCGTGACCGCGTGACGCCGGGGATGAAAATATTGCTCAAAGCACTCCGCGAGCAGGGTGATGAAGTGCACGCTGTCTCAGGGGGGTTCGAAGATTTGCTGCACCCGGTGCTGACCGATCTCGGTTTTGCTGCGGGTAATATCCACGCCAATCAATTTACCTATCTGGCAGACCGGGTGGACGGGCTCAATCTGGACTATCCCCTGGCCCGCAATGGCGGCAAGGCGGAAATCCTGCGCAGTATTTCCGGCCCCCACTCAACGGTCATTATGGTCGGTGACGGCATGACAGATTTTGAGGCGTTTGAGGGCGGGGCGGCAGATCGCTTTATCGGCTTTGGCGGGATCGCAGCGCGCGGCGTGGTGATTGCCGCAGCGGAGCATTCCGGCGCTGATTATGCCCGCAGCGTCGGCGCACTCACAGCGGCCCTGCGTAAATAGACCGATTAGCTGACCAATCGTGCCCGCACAGATCCGTCCAGCGCGCGGACATGGTCGATAAACGCTGCCGGCAGATCACCTTCAAGATCAGCCGCCACAAAGCCTATATCGCCACTGGTTTCCAGATGCTGGGCCGCGACATTGGCACCGGACGCGCTGATCGCATCATTGAGGCGGGTCAGATAGCCTGGCGCATTGCCATGAAAGCTCAACAGACGCGTACGCCCCGGAGCGAGCGGGCCCGGGTCGATATTGGGGACATTGACCGCGCCCTTTGTCGTGCCTTGCTGGATAAATCGCGCCAGCTTGCGGGCCACGTCTTCACCGATCGCAGCCTGAGCTTCCAAGGTCGAACCTCCGACATGAGGTGTCAAAATCACATTCTCGAACTGCTGCAAGGGGCTGACGAACGCCTCGCTCTTCGAGGCGGGTTCCACCGGAAACACATCCACCGCTGCCCCGGCCAGGTGTCCGCTCTCGAGCGCGGCACACAAGGCCTCAATGTCAACCAGATCACCGCGCGCCTGATTGATGAAAATTGCGCCGGGCTTCATTTTGGAGATGGCAGCAGCATCAATCATATTGGCTGTGGAGGGCAAGGACGGCACGTGGATTGTCACCACATCGGACTTTTCCAAGAGCTCATCCAGGCTGGCCACCGAGCGCGCATTCCCGTGGGCCAGCTTGGGTTCCACATCATAAAAATACACATGCATGCCCAGCGCACTCGCCAGCACACTCAATTGTGAGCCGATATTGCCATAGCCGATAATGCCCAACTTCTTGCCACGCACTTCGTGCGAGCCGTCAGCAGACTTTTGCCACTCGCCGCGCAGCGCCGCCAATGACCGCCGCGGCACACCGCGCATTAGCATAATGGTGGAGGCAAGGGTTAGTTCTGCTACAGAGCGAGTGTTGCCAAATGGGCCGTTGAATACGGGTATGCCGCGCCGTGCAGCCGCCCCAAGGTCGACCTGATTTGTGCCGATACAAAAACAGCCCAGCGTCAGAAGATTGGGCGCGGCATCCAGTGCCGCTTCTGTCATCTTGGTGCGCGAACGAATGCCGGCCACGGCCGCGTCGGCCAGGGCAGGGTGCAGCTCGGCTGGGGCCAGCGCGCCGGCATGCCGGCTTAGCGTCAGACCCGCGGCCAGCAGGGCGGCATCGGCGACGGCGTGGACACTTTCAAAGAGGACGGCTTGACGGGACATGGGCATTCTCCTGCGGGGATACGCTCAAATTAGCTGGGTTGTGACAGGTCGCAAGATGCATTTGTGACAAGCCGTTTTGCGTCAGCGATATAGGTTTAGACCGTCCAGGCCTCGACCGGTTTCAAGACCGGGTGTGCACTCAGCATTCGCCCGACAAATGCGCGCCCGGCGGCAATCTCCCCGGCATTGCGGCGGCGACTGTCATCAAGCACCTGGCGACGCAAATCCGGGCCGTATTGATGTTCGGGCGCCTTGGAATAGCGTTGCATGATCGGCGAGGCGAGGGCGGCGTGCGCATCGGGCTCGGTCCAGCCCAGCCCCATATGATTGGCCGCTTGTAAGACATGCGGGCCCGGCGCTGCCAGGAAATCATCAAAGTCGAGGGCATGCACCGCATCCGGGTGCGTCGCGGCCAGATCCGCCATCGCCGATGCCTCGCACAGCCAGCTTGCCGCAGCCAGCTCACCCAGGCTGAGTTGATGCAAGCGCCAGCCCGGATCCCCCAGCAGGGCCTTCAAGCGGCCAAAGCGCACTCGAGCCCCCCGGGACAGATCAACAGACGGTGTTTCCGGGGCCAGAAGCGCCGCCAGATACGGTTCCAGCTTCATATGCAGGGCAATCGCGCGCGCTTGCGGCGTCAGTTCCAGCAAGTCTGGACCGAGCCCGCTGGCCAGGCTGGTTGCCTTGACAATAACCCGCGATGCCTCGCCCCGTGGACGCGCCCAGCTGCGCACCAGACCGTCGAGCAATTGGTGGATCATGTCCTCGCTCAGGGCCGCCCACGGCTCGGCAATATCGCAGGACGCCTCGGCCAGCACCCGCAGGATTTGCGGCTCGCGCAGGGCCGTGTCGCCGGGCCGGAAGGCCAGCAGGCGCGATAACAGTGTCGAGCCGCAATGACCGACATGAAAGATGTAGCCCAATTGCCCCGCCGGGGCTTCCGCCTCGCGGGCCCGCAACAGGAAATCCTCGAACGATAGCCAGCCACCGGCCATGCCCGGTGTCAGCATTCGGTCGTCGAGAAAACTGGCGTCCTCAATGGCCCCCTTTGCGGCCGCCACCACCAGCACCTTGCGCTGCAGCGGGTCGAGGTTTTGCGGAAACAGATCGGCATCACGGGCGTAATCGCGATGGAAACGCTCGAGAAATTGGGCAAAGGCAGGATTTGTCATATCGCGGCGCATTCTTGTGCAAGCCGCGTCAGAATTCAAAGGCTAATAGCGGTGC
>JAQXCQ010000194.1 GCA_029251785.1 Maricaulis sp.
CGATCTTCAATATCGGGCTTCACCCCGGCAGAAAAACTCTCTTCAGCCAGTACCGGTATATCGGGATATTCCGCCTTCAAGCGCGCAAGAATGATAATCTCAGCGCGCTCGTCGGCATCGGACACCGGGGATTTGTCATCCTTGGTCCGCACTTCGAAATCAGATTGATAGACATCCATGATGACAACGGCCGCGTCGCTACATATCTGAGCAAATGACAACGCGATCCGGTCTGCTTCACTTGGTTCATTCATGAACTTATTTCCGAGTTCAAAATCATCACGCACTATCCCAGTCGGTTCGCTTCGCGCAGATACGCGATAACCTTGTCCGCCGCGCCCTCAACACTCAGCTCCGCCGTATTAAGCCGCAGCTCTGGGGTTTCTGGGGCCTCATAGGGACTGTCAAAACCGGTAAAGTTTTTGATCTCTCCGGCAAGCGCCTTTTTATAGAGCCCCTTGGGATCACGCTCGATACAAACATCAAGCGGGGTATCGACGAAAACCTCGATGAATTCACCGCCCTCAACCAGGTCACGTGCCATCTGTCGCTCCGACCGGAATGGCGAAATAAACGAGCAGGTGACCAGCAAACCGGCATCAAGCATTAGCTTGCCAACCTCGCCGATACGTCGAATATTTTCGACACGGTCCAGATCCGTAAATCCAAGATCCCGGTTAAGACCATGACGGACATTATCGCCGTCCAGCGAATAGGTGTGATGCCCAGCTTCAGCCAGCTTACTCTCAACAGCATTGGCGACGGTTGATTTGCCCGCGCCTGAAAGGCCGGTAAACCAAAGCAGTGTCGGCTTCTGCCCCTTGATCTTCGCCCTAGCATCTTTGGAAACATCCATCGCCTGCTGGTGGATATTCGACGCGCGCCGCAGACCAAACTCAATCATTCCGGCACCAACCGTCTGGTTGGTAAAGCGATCAATCAAGACAAACGCGCCCATCGCCCGATTGGTCTTGTAGGGCTCAAACGCGATCGGTCGGGAAGTCGACACCTTACAGCTGCCAATCCCGTTCATCTCAAGGGTTCGGCTTGGCTTCTTCTCAAACGTATTGATATCAACGCGGTGCTTGAGAGAAGTGATCGTCGCGGGAACCGTATGCGAGCCAATTTTCAACAGATAGGACCGACCAGGCAGCATCTCATCTTCGTGCATCCAGAGCAATTCAGCCGCAAACTGATCGGACACATCCGGTCGTTCCTGCGGCGGCACCAACACATCACCGCGAGCAATGTCGATTTCGCCTTCGAGAACCAAAGTGACAGCGTCACCTATCTCTGCCGTCTCCAAGTCCCCGTCGGAGGTCACGATTCTTGAAACCCGTGAGGCAGCACCTGAACTGGCCACCACGATATCATCGCCAACCGCCACCGAACCGGACGCGACCGTACCAGCATATCCTCGGAAATTAAGATTGGGACGGTTAACCCATTGAACGGGAAAACGGAGTGGCTGTTGCGCTTCACCGGATTCAATATCCAGGCTTTCCAAATGCTCAAGCAGGATCGGGCCAGTATACCAGTCCATCACATCGGTGCGCTGGCTCACATTCTCTCCGAAACGAGCCGACATGGGAATAGCGGTGATCGACTTAAATCCAAGGTTTTCCGCCGACTTCATATAGTCCGCGACAATCGAGTGAAACCGCGCACAAGACCAGTCGACCAGGTCCATTTTATTGACCGCCAACACCAGGTGTCGAATGCCCATCATGTGAGCGATGTAGGTGTGGCGAAGCGTCTGCGTCAGAACACCCTTTCGCCCATCGATCAAAATTATCGCCAGGTCAGCCGTGGACGCACCGGTCGCCATATTGCGCGTATATTGCTCATGGCCGGGTGTATCCGCGACAACGAATTTTCGCTTCTCGGTCGAAAAATAGCGATAGGCGACATCAATGGTGATGCCTTGCTCTCGCTCAGCTTCAAGCCCATCCAACAACAAAGCAAAGTCTATTTCTTCGCCGGCAGTGCCGTGTTTCTTGCTGTCGTTTTCTAGTCCGGCGATCTGATCATCAAACAGAAGCTTGGCGTCGTAGAGAAGGCGACCGATCAATGTCGACTTGCCATCATCCACAGAGCCGCAGGTAATGAAGCGCAGCACACCATGTTGGCCAGTATGGGTGAGCCGATCTACCAGATCATCGCGAGTTGTTTCCGTAACCATCAGAAATACCCCTCGCGCTTTTTCTTCTCCATCGATCCGGCTTCATCCCTGTCGATGAGACGTCCCGAACGTTCGGATGTACGCGCAGTCAGCATTTCAAGAACAATTTTCTCGAGCGTGTCAGCTGAAGACTCTACGGCCCCTGTCAGGGGGTAACAGCCCAGCGTGCGGAACCGCACCACACGCTCCTCGGGGCGCTCATCCTTCCCAAGAGGGAAGCGGTCATCATCCACCATCAGCGTCGTGCCATCGCGCTCGACGACCGGCCGGGGTGCCGCGAAATAGAGCGGCACGATCGGAATGTCCTCCTCAAGGATATACTGCCAGATATCCAGCTCCGTCCAATTGGACAGCGGGAAAACCCGTATCGACTCACCCGGCATTATGCGCGTGTTGAACAGATTCCACAGCTCGGGCCGCTGATTGCGTGGCTCCCACCCATGATTGCCATCGCGAAACGAGAAGATCCGTTCCTTCGCCCGAGATTTTTCCTCATCACGACGAGCGCCACCAAAGGCCGCATCGTATTTATGACGGTTCAGCGCGGATCGAAGCGCCTCGGTTTTCATGACCTGAGTGTGCAAATTGGAGCCACTGTCGAAGGGATTGATACCCCGCGCGACGCCGTCCTCATTAATCTCGACCCGCAATTCCAGATCCAGAGCCCGCGCCATCTCATCGCGAAACTTGATCATCTCGCGAAACTTCCAGGTTGAATCGACATGCTGGAGCGGGAAGGGAAGTTTTGACGGATAAAACGCCTTCAGAGCCAGGTGCAGCATCACCGCACTGTCCTTGCCGACCGAATACAACATCGCCGGGTTTTCAAATTCCGCGACCACCTCGCGCATGATGTACATGCTCTCAGCTTCCAGCGCCTTGAGATGGGCGGAAAGCGGGCGGCTTCGCTCGGCCGCAGTTTTAAACCGCGCCGCATAGTCAGCAATGGATGTCTTGAATTCTGTTATCACAATACGGCCACTTATAAATTCGCTGCCATGAGTGCCCTAAACCCATGGCATTTGTCTACAAATTTGATGCCCGTAGCCGAACGGACTGTACGACGATCAACGCCTAATGTTCATTTGGAGTATTTGTCGCAGGATTGAAAGGGCAAGCGACGGTCGAATGACAGCTCGCCTACTCAGCCAGCGCTTTTTCACTATACGCCGCCACAGCCCCACAAACCTGCTCCACGTCCCCATCCGGCATATCTGGGTGCATCGGTAGTGAAACCACCGTATGCGCCACAGCTTCGGTCACTGGTAGTCCACCAGGCGCTACAGGATACCCGGCGTACGGTTCATGCATATGCAGAGGGATCGGATAATAGATCGCCGTCGGCACGCCCTGCTCCGCCATGTCCGCGCGGAACTCATCGCGGTCGCTCACTTCAATCGTGTATTGCGCCCAGGTGGACTGGTAGCCGTCGAGAACCTTCGGCGTCTTGACCAGATTGCCCATTTTCGCCGAGTATTTGTCGGCGACGGCCTGGCGCATCTTAATCTCGTCAGCAAACACGCTCAGCTTGGTCAGCAGGATCGCCGCCTGCATCGTGTCGAGGCGCGAATTGATGCCGATGCGCGCATACTCATAGCGCTCACTGCCCTCACCGTGCACCCGAACCGACTTCATCGTCGCGTACAGATCATCATCTTTGACGATCACCGCGCCGGCATCGCCATAGGCACCTAGCGGCTTGGCGGGGTAAAAACTAATTGTCAGCGCATCGGCCCAATGCAGGGGTGATTTGCCATCGATCGTATTGCCAAAACCCTGGGCACAATCAGAAACCAGCTTCAAATCATGAGCTTGAGCGATATTCGCCATCGCCGGATAATCGACCGGCTGGCCAAACAGGTCCACGGCGATAATCGCACGCGGGGTCAATTCCCCGTCCGCTTTCACCATATCAATGGCTGCGGACAAACTCTCAGGCGACATGTTGTAGGTCACAGGATCCACATCGACGAATACCGGTGACGCCCCGGTCAGCACGATCACTTCGGCGCTCGCCGCGAAGGTGAAGCTAGGAACAAAAACCGCATCGCCCGGGCCAATTCCCCAGGCCATCAGCGGAATAAGGATCGCGTCCGTGCCGTTGGCGCAACTCAGGGCGCGTCCAATCCCGGCAAATTCCGCCAGCTTCTCCTCGAGCTCCGTCACTTCCGGCCCAAGAATATAGCGCCCCTCATCAATCACCTTCATCACCGCCACTTCGATTTTGCCATTCAGGCGCGTGCGTTGGGCTTTGAGATCAATAAAGGGGATCATATCGGTCATGTGAGTATCCGGATTTAAACGAAAAATGGCAGACAAGAACTATCAGTTCCGCCCTATACGGGTCAGGCCTCAACGGGAAAAGTCACGAAACATTTCCTAATGCGCCGAACGGTCTATTCGACAGTCACCGATTTGGCCAGATTACGCGGCTGGTCCACGTCCGTGCCCTTGTGCATCGCCACATGATAGGCCAGCAATTGCACAGCAACAGCCGCGACAATCGGCGCGGCGAGCCCCTTGGCGTCCGGAAGCGTGACGATCGCACTGGCCTCATCCGCCAACTCGCGCGCACCCGCTTCATCGGTAATCGCAATCACGCGCGCACCCCGCGCCCGCACTTCCAGGATCGAGGACCGCGTCTTGTTAAACAGCCTATCCTTGGGCGCAATGACCACCACAGCAACATCGTCCTCGATAAGCGCGATCGGACCGTGCTTAAGTTCGCCTGCGGCGTAACCCTCGGCGTGGATATAGCTGATTTCTTTAAGCTTAAGAGCGCCCTCAAGCGCCAACGGGAAAAACTCATTCCGACCCAGATAAAGTACGATCGAAGCGTGCGACAACTCGCTAGCCAACGCATCAACCTGGTCCTCAATCTTCAACGCCGTCGCCATCAAACCCGGCAAAGCCATCAACTCATCAACACGCTGCTGCTGCGCATCAGCATCAATCCGCCCACGCTGAACCCCGGCCAACACAGCCAACGAGGCCAACGCCGATAACTGACAAGTAAACGCCTTCGTCGAAGCCACCCCAATCTCCGGCCCAGCCAGAGTAGGCACAACAACATCCGCCTCCCGCGCCATCGAAGAATGCGGAGAATTGACCAAAACAATCGTCTTCAA
>JAQXCQ010000196.1 GCA_029251785.1 Maricaulis sp.
CACACCTCTTTCTCGCTGGGGGCCACCACCACCGGACGCCTGTCTTCCACCGACCCAAACCTGCAAAACATCCCGATCCGCACCGAGGAAGGCCGCCAGATCCGCGAAGTCTTCATCGCTGAACCGGGCAATGTCCTGGTCGCCGCCGATTACTCCCAGATCGAATTGCGCCTTCTGGCCCATATCGCCGGAGTCGACAGCCTCAAAGAGGCCTTCCACAATGGCGCTGACATCCACGCCATGACAGCCTCCGAGGTCTTCGGCGTGCCGATGGAAGGCATGGACCCGATGGTGCGCCGCAAGGCCAAGGCGATCAATTTTGGTGTGATCTACGGCATTTCCGCCTTCGGATTGGCCAACCAGATCGATGTCAGCCGCTCCGAAGCGAAAGCCTTCATCGACGCCTATTTCGAAAAATTTCCGGGCATCCTCGCCTATATGGACAAGATGAAAACCGAAGCCGCCGACAAAGGTTACGTAGAAACCATCTTCGGCCGCCGCGCCCACTTCCCGTCCATACGCGACAAAAACCCCAACATGCGCCAATTCGCCGAACGCCAGGCTATCAACGCCCCTATCCAGGGCGCCGCCGCCGACGTCATCCGCCGCGCCATGATCCGCATGCCAGGCGCGCTGGCGAAGGCCGGACTGGACGCCCGCATGCTGCTCCAGGTCCATGATGAATTGGTATTTGAAGTGCCCGAAGCGCAAGCGGATGATCTGATCGCGCTGACCCAGAAAGTGATGGGCGATGCCTGCCACCCGGCGCTGGAATTGTCGGTGCCGCTGGTTGTGGATGCGAATGCTGGGAAGACTTGGGGCGAGGCGCATTAGGGTTGGTAATCGATGCTCGCTTGCGTTAGTAAACCGTAGGTTGGTGGGTGTGTATGAACCAGTTTTGGGCTTTGATATGTGCGGGCGGGGTGATGTTTTCGCTCAGCGAATTTCCGTACCAAGCCAGTGGCGCACCTGGCCAAAGCCAGCGTTATGCCGCGCCCAGCCTTGAACAATGCAGAGCAATCCGTGCGGCCGTGGTTTGGCAATTAGGACTTGCTGACGAAACATACCTCTATCCGTCTACACTCGGCCTTCAACTGCCCCCAGCGGGTGTCTGGAAGGCAAATGAAGACTGGTTTATCAATGAGGACGGTCAACGATCCTGGCGGTGGTTTAGGTCTTTGGACGCTTGTTATGAGCCATTGGTCGATCATGATATTTCAGTCCACTATTACACTGACCAAACTCCCCAAAAAATTTACTGGATGAGATCGGTTTTACATGAAGCCAGCGAGCAGATGGTCGTGTCCTGCTTGTTCTTTTCCGAACCGATTGTCTCCCGAGGAACTAGAAGAGTTTCGCTGCGAATGGTCGACTCATGTGATCAGGGAAGGACGCGCAATGAGCGGGAAATGGTGTTGGAGCGTGGCGATCAGGGTTGGTCTGTGACCAGCCGCATAAAGGTTTTCGATCTGTTTTGATGATCGGCGGGCGCGACGGCTTTCCGGCATCACTGCAGGCTAATCAGAGCGCCCCGCTCGCTATCCACCCTGAATGTCTTGCCGGGACTTCGCCTCATCAGATCAATCGCGTCAAGGGCGCGTAGCGCCGCTTCGCGGGAATTCCCCTTGACGCGATTGATCTGATGAGGCCCGCTGGCTGACAAGACATATATGG
>JAQXCQ010000189.1 GCA_029251785.1 Maricaulis sp.
CAAGTAAACGCCTTCGTCGAAGCCACCCCAATCTCCGGCCCAGCCAGAGTAGGCACAACAACATCCGCCTCCCGCGCCATCGAAGAATGCGGAGAATTGACCAAAACAATCGTCTTCAAACCCGCCGCCTTGCACATCCGCATCGCCTCAAGCGTATCCGCTGTCTCACCCGACTGGGAGATGAAGAGTGCCGCGTCATCTTTCATAAACGCTGGATTTCGATACCGAAATTCGGATGCCAAATCGATCTCCACCGGCAATCCAGCCAAATCCTCAATCCAATACTCCGCCACCTGCGCCGCATACGAAGCAGTCCCGCACCCGATGATCAACAGACGAGACATGGCGGCGAAATCAATCGGAAAATCTTGTTTGAAGGTGCCGGAGGCTGCATCGATATAGGCCGATAGTGTCCGACCAACCACTTCTGGTTGCTCATAAATTTCTTTCTGCATGAAATGCCGATGATTGCCCTTTTCGGCTACAAGCGCAGATTCAACGGCCGGAACGACAGATCGCTCTATATTTTGACCATCCACATCAAATAATTCAAGACGACCCGGTCGCACCAGAACGGCATCGCCCTCTTCCAAATAAACCATAGAGTGTGCCTCGCCGGTTATCGCCATGATGTCAGATGCAAGGAAGCCAACCGTGTCGTTAAAGGCAGCGATGAGCGGAGCCCCTCGGCGGGCACCAAGAACGAGGCCTGGCATCCTTTCAATTATCGCGGCGAGTGCAAATGCGCCCTCCAGTTTTTTTAGCGTTCGAATCAAGGCCTGACGCGGATCACTCGTCAATTCCAATGACCGGTCGAGCAGATGCGCTACGACTTCGGAATCTGTCTCACTCGTGAATACACACCCTTTGGACTTCAGCTCTTTGCGCAAATCTCCGAAATTTTCGATTATACCGTTATGTATCAATTGAATACGGCCCGCCTTATGTGGATGGGCATTCGTTTCGGTCGGGGCTCCATGGGTGGCCCATCGCGTGTGTGCTATACCAGTTGAGCCTTTGATTTCGTCCGGCAATTTCTTAGCCAGTGCGGAAACTTTTCCCGCCGCCCGAACTCGCTGCAAATCCCCATCAGGCCCCTGAATGGCTATACCGGCTGAGTCATATCCCCTGTACTCCAATCGCATTAAGCCCGCTAGAAGGATCCGCCGCGCGTCGACATCACCCGCCACCCCAACAATTCCACACATGATCGCGTCCCACCCTAGTTACCGAAGAAGCACGAGCAAAAATGCTCTACGACGGCTAGCCAGAGCTTCGGACTTGGCAGCCGTTAACAAGTTTCGACTTCCGGCAACTTTAAATTTTGCCGTCATTCAGGTCCCAGCAAATAGAATTTGAATTTGCAGGCTTTCTGGTCTGTCCAACAGCAGTTTGTAGCCTCATCCACAAATTAAGAAAATCATATAAAGTCAGTTAGGAAGGGAGCTTGCTCCTGCGGCTTGAATTGATCCCGAAAATTCGGACATTTTGCAAATGGGTTTCCCAGAGCATATCTGGGAAGCAGCGCTGACGAAGACACGAAGACTTTCAGACCCGTTCAAAGCCAGGGTAGCGCTTGAGGCCTTGCGCGGTGACAGGACGATACAGGAGATTGCGACCCGACACCGCGTTCACCTCAATCAAGTCAGTACGTGAAATAAACCAGCCGTAGGAGGCCTGTCGGGCGTATTTATCGGCTCCGCTCAGACTCAAAGCCCCAGTGACGAAGAGATCAAAAATCGTCACGCCAAGGTCGGGAGACTGGCTGAAGAGAATAATTTTGGCGCAAGGGCTCAAGCAATGAGCCCCGGAAGCGACGCAAAATCGTGAGTAAGGACGTCGGTCTGAGCCTGTCGCGTCAGAGCAACTTGCTCAATATCAGCCGGTCGGGCCTGTATTTATACCCCGATCGCAACGTGCGCGAAAAAGCGCTGGCCCCTGCCAAAGAATGCAAAACCACCCCAGTTCCACCTACGTCGTCCCCCGGATACGGTTTGTACGCGAGAAAGTTTCCTGCTAATTGGAAAGTGTTGGTGACGTCCCGTCGGAAAACGCGGGTAGCCTCTTGTTGGCCTGCCATAAACACGATAGAAAGCCTGGCCATTTGGGGGTGGGAACATGCGCCGGAACACGCACACGTTGATCTGCAGCGCCTTATTCAAATATAGAGCAGAAGTCAGCATCCTAGCCGCCTGCTCGATTCTATATTTTTGGGTCGCAACATATGACTCAACCCTTCGCACCGTATTTGTTGAGGAATACAATTCGGGGGAGGCTGCTCGCGCCGCTTTTTTGTTTGGAATCTGGCGCGGGGAGGGTGGAGAGTGGCAAAGTTGGTCCTTTCAGCCCGCATCAACATATTTAACATGGCTCGGCCTCGACTTGTTTGGCTTTAGCCGCCTATCAACACGAATCCCATTTGTGTTGACATCGGGATTGGCCATGTTCGCTTACGCCCGTAGCGTTGCCTACTTCGCTGGTAGCAATGCCCGGGTTCGATGGGCAGCGATTGCAGCGATCTCGTTGTCACCATTTTTGATCGAAGTTCTACCAACTGCAAACGCTCAAGTGCTGTTCGTGCCAATAGTCGCCTTTTCGATTTATTTGGTGTGTTTGGAAGATACGCCGTGGTTTGATCGTCACTGGCGCACTCAAAGGTTTCTACTGGCGTTTGTCGCCGGAAGCGCTGTTTTCGTCAAAATCGACGGTGCTCTCCTCCCGCTCGTCGTCTGTATACATGTCGCGATATGCTGGATGGCGGACCGAGCAGCATGGAAGCAATTGATGTGGTTTGCCGCCGGCGCGACTACAATTTTGAGTCTCTACATTGGCTTTCTCATGCTGGGGCCGGGATTGGATGAGTATTTATCCGGCTGGCGCATGACATCGGACATTCTCGCAGACCGTGGCGAGACTACAGTTCCGATCGATTTTCAAGCCGAGCGATTGACACTCTGGAATTTCAAAAACCTATCACTCTTTTTTCCTGGAATTGAATTTCTCCTTTTCGCAAGTGGGGCCGCAGTTGCACTCGAGTGGAAGCGCGCCCGACCCGGTGACAGGTTTGTCCTCCTATTCGTATTGGCCTTCTTTCTATTCTCACTGAACTTTCCTCTCATCTATTGGAAACGATTTTTATTGGTGGCGCCCGCGTGTGTCCTATTGTGCTTGTCCGCAGTTCGGCTTTGGTCAAACAATCACGTTGTTGAACGACCATTGTTTCTCCGTGGGATCATGATCGCATCATTGTTATTGGGTTATATGACAGCGACATCCTGGTTCAACGGGATGTGGCGGATAGTTCCTGGATGGTCCGATCCGGTAGATCAATGGCATGGATTGACGGTTTTGTTGATTGGCGGTCTGGCATTGGTGTGCTTCATACCTCAGCGCTTTTTCGGGCGTGCAATTGTTGGCGGCTTTGCCCTTATGTGCGGTGTCACGGTCTTAAGCGGCGTGCAAGAATTGGCACATGAGCGGACGCGAGAGATGGAGTCCATCGCCAGCAATTGGGGTGCAAGATTAAATGGTGCAACCGTAGTCTCAGACCATCATGCCTATAGGTTTTTAGCTTACGGGACTTCAGCGCAATTCGATTTTACCCATGAGAATGATCCGTCTTTCCCCGAACGGGTAATTAATCTCGTTCTCGAAAACCAACCCGACTATATTGCGGTGAGTAACGCTTATCATGATTTCGCAGATGAAATCAGCACTGAGGTACCGAATTATGCGATGATTGACTCCTTCGAGTACACACACCCGGCGAGTCAACTTTCACCAAGAGCCACGGTACACCATGTCTCGCTATATGAACGACGATATATTGGCGAGCAACCGCAAAATTAGTAGAGCCTTGATTGCTGAAATGGGGACAATATCCACCCCACGGTTCAGAAAGGATCGCAAAATTACTAGTTTGGTTCACCCACCGTATTGACGAGGCCGACGTGACGAGAAATACAAATGAAGCTTGTTTGATATCAATTGTCATTCCAACCTATAATTCCGTCGAACATTTGGAAACGCTGTTTAAGGCACTTGGCAGCGCAGCGAATAAATCGGACTCCGCTTGGGAATTAATCGTTGTCGACGACGGCAGCGACGATGGTACCTGGGGGGAAATTGAACGATTGAAGGCGAATTTTGCGACACCCGTTCGGGCCGTGAAATTACTTCAAAATGCCGGGCAACATGCTGCTCTACTTGCCGGCTTTCGTCACTCTACCGGTCAGTTTGTGGTGACCATGGACGATGATCTACAGCACGATCCGGCGGATATCGACGCGCTCATTGCGCCGTTAATTTGTGGTGCGGACCTGGTAATCGCGTCATACGATCACAAGCAGCACGCAAAAATGAGAAATTTGGGCGGAGCTCTGATCGATCGCTTGCTCGGGCTGATTTTTGAATTGCCTAGCGATTTGCAATTAACAAGTTTTCGAGCAATGCGGAACGTGGTCGCTCAACAGGCTTTGAACACGGCGACAAGCTATCCCTACATCACCGCCTTGTTGTTATCCAATGCTCGCACCGTTCAAAATGTCGCAGTTTGCCATGCGCCCCAACAATTCCGTAAAACCACATACACTTTCACACGTAGTGTGCGACTTGGGTTTAATTTGATTTTTGGCCATTCGCGGTTGCCGGTGCTCGCCATGGTCGGCACTAGCCTGATAGCGTTCGTCTCTGCTCTTATGGCCCTGGCTTGGGTTGTCATCGCGGGACTGAATGGCGCTGCAAATGTTCCTGGGTGGGCCAGCACGATTGCCGTTGTAACAGTTTTTCAAACCCTGACGTTGGCCAGTCTCGCGGTGATTGGAGTTTATGTCGCTCGCATCCATACTCAATTGGTCGGACGAAAAGCTCTATTTGTGGTGGACGAGGTCAATGAGTAGACCGCGCCTACTGGTACTTGGCGGGTCGCGAAACCAAATTCCGGTGGTCGTGCGAGCTCGGCAAATGGGGCTAGAAGTCGTCGTTATCGACATGCATGAAAGCCCGCCGGCACACATTCATGCCGATCACTTCTTTCAATGCAATACAAGCGACATTTCTCAAGCCATTGATATCGCTCGGGAGTGTAAGGTTGATGGTGTCTTATCACCCGCAACGGACATTGCTGTGATGACACAAGCCGCGATTGCGGAAGCCCTCAACCTTGTCGCCCCAACTGCCATGGCTGCAGCAGTTCTAACGGACAAGAGTGCCTTTCGTCGACACTGCGAAGAAGGCCAAATTCCTGGAGTTAGGTGGAGATCGCTTTCAGAAGGAAGCAAACCTGATCGGTTGATTGATGGTCGGGCGTCAATCGTAAAGCCGAACCGCGCTTCTGGCGGCCGAGGTGCCCGAAAGCTAAACTGCAAATCTGATATACATCGCATTTGGCCCGAGTGTGCCCGAGAGACGAACGGCCATGGCGCGCTAATTGAGGAATGGGTCGAAGGTCAACAACTCACCATCGAAGGGTATCTGTTTGACGGCCGACTCATTTTTGATGCGTTTACAGAGAGGATGCCGATGGACGAGCCCTACGTCGGCACTATTGCACACGATGCTCCTGCGTCCACCGGGGTCGGTGTTCGTGACCGTGTGATTGAGCTTGTGGAACGCGTTTACAGAACCGTCGGGATTACTTCCGGGCCAATCGACGCCGACATCGTCGTCCGCCCGAACAACGAGCCTGTTATTCTAGAAACTTCGCCCAGACTCGGGGGAAATGATCTCTGTCAGCTCATCAAAGCCGGCTGGGGGGTGGATATTGCGCAGGCTGCAATTTTGCACGCGCTTGGCAAGGCCGAGGACGGCGCAAGGCTGCTGGCGGGAGCGAGACAAAAGGGTGCATGTTGTGTCCGGATATTGCACAGTAAAACCGATGGTATTTTGAAATATGATGAAGCCGGTTTGGATCATTTGAGAGCTGAAAACTGGGTTTCATCACTCAACGTCGATTATACTCCAGGTTCAAGGGTTCCTGCATTCCAATCGGGTCGAGACCGGATCGGCTCAATAGTGTTGGCCGACGTCTCCATATCTGCCGTAATGACGCGGGTGCAGCAGGCATATGATCGCTTAAACTTTCACATTGAAGAAAATCTGTCACCGGTATGATGAACCTGATCCAAAAATTTAGAAATGCCCTTCACCAACGCGCGCATCGTACGGATTTGTACTCCAAAAAAGACTACTGGAACGACAAGGCCGAAAAGTACGATGGTTCATCGGTTTCAATGTGGGGTAACAAGACACTAAACGAGCTCTTTCATCGTGAGCAAACCATGCGAGTAACGGAGTATGTTCCTGATATATCCGGGAAATCACTTCTGGATGTTGGATGTGGCACAGGGCGCATGTCGAGGCATTTTGCGAGCCTAGGCGCAAATGTGATCGCTGTAGATTTCGCGGCCTCAGCCGTAGAGATCGCTAAGGCGGAACCCTCTAAATTTGAAATTGACTATCGGTGTCAGTCAATTTTCGACCTGAACGAAAACGCAAAATTTGACGTGGTAGCGAGTTGGGGGTCATTGACCGTCGCGTGTCGTGACGAAAACGAGTTTAGAGACGCGGTTCGACGCATGGTTTGCGCTTTAGTCCCCGGCGGCAGTTTGATGATGTTCGAACCCTTTCATCACAGTTTTCTGCATCGAGTCTTGAAGCTGTCGAGGAAACAAGTCTTGTCAATTCTTGAAGAGGAAGGCTTGGAGGTTAAAACAGCGGAGCATTTCCATTTCTGGCCGACGCGGTTGGCGTTGGCATTCATCGATTGGCCTGCTTGGTTGACCCATCTTGGGCACAAGATGGGTCAATTCGTGCTGGCAACTATTCTCCGCCGATCTCGTTTTGGTGACTATCAGTTCATTGGTGCTGTTAAACCGTTCGATTAATCCGTCAAGACTTTGCCAAGTTCAGCAATCACTCGATCTTGATCCAACTCCGATAGACCCGCCCAAAGTGGCAAACGTATCAAGCCAGCAGAAATGGCATCAGTGTGCTTCAAGAGGCCTGCAGCGCGCCCCATTCGTGCACCAGCAGGTGATGAATGTAGCGGCACATAGTGAAAGACAGCCCCAATGCCGGCAGCGTTAAGCTTCGCTAGAACGGCGGAGCGATCGATCCCATCGGCCAGCACAACGTAATACATGTGGGCATTATGCACGCAGTGATCCGGTACGGACGGTCGCGAAATTAATCCCGATCTTGCCACCGGGGCGAGCGCCTCATGATATCGTCTCCATAGATGCCGACGCATTTCGGTAATATCGTCCGCATGTTCGAGCTGGGCACGCAAATATGCCGATGCCAGCTCGCCGAGAAGGTAGGAGGACCCAACGGTCTGCCAAGTGTATTTGTCGACTTTTCCAGACATGAACCGGCGGCGATCCGTTCCTTTCTGATGCACAATTTCCGCCTGCTCTGACGCTGGCAGGTCGCGGATCAGAAGGGCACCACCTTCGCCGCAAGTAATGTTCTTGGTTTCGTGAAAGCTTAGCGCTCCAAAATCCCCAAGGCCGCCCAGTGGTTTATTCTTGTATGTTGAGCGAAGGGCTTGAGCGGCGTCCTCAACGACACTCAAGCCATATTTGGTGGCAATTTTCAGGATCGCGTCCATCTCACATGCGACTCCAGCATAGTGCACGACCCAAATCGATTTTGTTTTCGATGTGATTGCGGCTTCGATTAAAGTTTCATCTATATTGAGTGTGTCCGGCCTGATATCGACGAATACCGGGACAGCACCCCGCATGGCGACAGCGTTTGCTGTTGAGACGAACGTGTATGACGGCATGATAACTTCATCACCTGCGCGCAGTTCGAGCAAGATTGCAGCCATTTCCAACGCCGCAGTGCAAGAATGTGTAACCAGGGAACGTGGGACTCGCTGTGTGATCTCGAGCAACCGTTCGCATTCGCGAGAAAACTTTCCATCACCAGACAACGCACCTGCTTTTTGGGCGAGTGCAATATTCTTCAATTCCAATCCAGTGATATAAGAACGATTGAAGGGAATTATGTGTGAGATAATAAACGTCCCCAAATTACAAATCGAGCATCGGCGCACAACGTTCCAATAAGCACGGGCGTAGAGTTGGTGGCAATGACCAGAGTGTATGTATCACTCGAGTTAATGGAGATAGCGTAGGTTCATGGACAACAATCAAGGAAATATTCTCGACCCTCGCAGATTGTTGGCTGTCCCGGCTCTCTATAGTCTGCACTCTCGGGTGTTTGGCCCAGACGCCCTGAAAGCCTCTTTTGTCGAACAAATTCTTCAAGTTCGAGAAGGTGATCGGGTGTTAGATATCGGGTGTGGACCCGCTGATTTATTGGCGTTTTTTCCACGAGTGAGCTATTTTGGGTTCGATGCGAACGCCAATTATATTGAACAGGCTCGCAAAAAACATGGCCATCGTGGAGACTTTCGCCACGCTTATGTTTCAGAACCGGTTGTCGATGATCTTGAACCATTTGATTTGATCATAGCAAATGGCGTGCTGCATCACTTGTCTGATGCTAACGCGTCGGCATTATTTCGCGTGGCTCGAATGTCTCTTCGACCGGGTGGTCGATTGGTCACATGCGATGGAGTACTTGAAAAAAACCAAAATCCACTTGCCCGACTTTTGATCAATCTTGATCGAGGAAATCATGTGCGAACGTCCTCCGGTTATCACGATTTGGCTTCGGATCTCTTCGATCAAGTTGACGTTTCGATTCATCACCATTTGAGCCGTTTGCCTTACAGCCATTGCGTGCTCCAATGCCGCGTTTCGGATTGATCTGGTGTCTAGTCGATTTCTTTGGATTGCTCGAGCAAGTCTGACGCTTCTAATTTTGGCGGCTGGTGGGTTGTATTTTTGGTCAACCATCGACTCGACGGAGCTGACAGCCGTTATCTTGCAGAGTGACTGGGTACGGGTCGTTGTTCTTGCTCCTTTTTTGATTATTGCAATTTGGATCCTACGGGCAGTGCGTTGGGGACTTTGTGTGTCGGCGTCGGGTGGAGAAATTCAGCCACTGAAACTTTACACATTCGTCGGAGCATCACTCGGCTTAGCCGCGGTAACTCCCGCGCAAATAGGCGAGGCCGCAAAGATTTATTGGCACCGTGAACACTTCGACACTATGAGGGCGGCCGGGGCGTTTGCTGCGGAACGTTTGGCCGATTTGATCGTCTTGAGCGTTCTTACTGCCGGCGCTATTTTTGTTTTAGGTTGGGGAGAAAGAGCATATTTGATTGTAGTGGTTGTGATCGCAATTGCGATCGCCGCGCTATTGGTCATTATTGCGATTCAACCATGGCTGGCTCGAATTAGTTGGGTTGATCGTGCGATGGACGGCGTAAAGATGATCGTGGCCAATCGTCTCCGTTTGACATTATTTATCGTCCTTACCGTACTTTCCTGGTTGCTGACCGGCACGTTGTGGATGGTCGGATTTACGGCAGTGGGTGAATCGCCAGGCATGATTACACTTTTTGCGGTCTTGGGCTTTGCTACATTTACGAGTATCGCAAGTATGGTCCCTGGTTCGGTCGGAGTTTCTGAGTTGAGTATTACGGCACTTCTGACCCTACAAGGAATGGTGCCAGAGGTTGCGCTGGCAGCGGCGCTAATGATTCGGTTGATTGGCTTGGAAATTCTAGCACTTGGAGTAATTCACTACCTGGCCGCACTTGTTATTCAACGCAATGAACACAGATTGGATTCGCATTGATGACGAATGCGCAATCGTATTTGGCCCAGTTTGCGGTGAATAGCGGAGCCCCTAAGGCGGACTTTGATCTTCTAGCTTCCGAAGCATTGTTCGGGTGGCGTGAAATTCGGTCTCGTCTGAATGATGGCCAAGAATGCTTGGAAATCGGAGCGGGACCGGGGTTATTGGCGGCGCTGGCCGCAGAATGCCGCAGTATTGAGGTGGACGCACTGGAGCCCACCGCTGAGGGGTTTTCGTTTTCCTCGCCAGTTTTAGATCGCGTTGTGGCAGATCCGCCGAGCGGATTAAACGTTATCCGAAGTGACATAGAGTCGTTCGAAACCGAAAAGCAATACGATTTTATTTGGTCGCTGAATGTATTTGAACATCTTTCCGATTGGCGAGAAGCACTCATCAAGACACGAAGCTTACTGAAGGCCAACGGGTGTGCCATAATTCTTTGCCCGAATTATGATGTTTTGTACGAGCCACATTTTCGACTACCCATTTTCGGTTCAAAAACTCGAACGCAGCGCCTTTTTGCCAAACGCATTGCGGCTTATGAGGATAAGCATGGCTGTCATGGGCTTTGGAACTCGATCAATATGATCGGCGTTCGTGATATTCGTCGGCTGGCGCGCGATAAAGGCATCGACATCAGTTTTGATCGCACACTCATTGTTCGAATGTTTGAGCGCCTCGACCATGATGAACAGCTTGCTAGCCGACAGCGTTGGCTGCGACCAATCACGCGCTTCTTCGGTGCTTTGCAAATTCATCGCGTATGGTCAGCGTTGCCCGTCGACACTCATCCATATATTGCAATTATTGTTACCGCCAAAGACGGTTCGAGCTAGGCCCAAGACCAATTAAATTGAGCTACTCCCCATTAGCTGGACAGGTTCCGGCGTAAATTGAGCTACACTTTTCGTTCTCTGATCGGGGTTGATTGCTTCAAGTTTGCGCCAGTAGAGCACGGCGGGTGGTTTGCCGCCAAGAGAGCTGTGCGAACGCCTGTGATTGTAGAACTCCATCCATGTCTTGATGCCGGCTCGTGCCTGCGACCCGCTCTCCCACGCATGCAGATACACGCACTCATATTTCATCGAGCGCCACAGACGTTCAACGAAGATATTGTCGAGGAAGCGCCCTTTTCCATCCATCGATATCTTGATGCCGGACCGCTTTAACCGATCCGTCCACACGAAGGATGTGAACTGGCAGCCTTGATCTGTGTTCATGATCTGGGGTGGACCAAAACGGTTTATGGCTTCTTTCAGCGCCTCCACACAGAAGTCCGCCTCAAGCGTGTTTGATATCCGCCAGCTGAGCACCTTGCGGGTATGCCAGTCCATGATCGCCACCAGATATAAAAAACCACGACGCATTGGCAGATAAGCGATGTCTGAACACCAGACCTGATTGGGTTGGCTGACGCGTAACCCACGCAACAGATAGGGATAGATTTTATGTCCCTTGGCCGCCTTGCTGGTATTGGGCTTTTGATAGATCGGCATCAGACTCATCAACCGCATCAGGCGACGGATACGCTTCTGATTGACGTGTTAACCTCGTTTCTCAGATGCCACGTCATCTGGCGAACCCCGTAAAATGGCGTGTCCAGAAACTGCTTGTCGATCAGCTCCATCAAGGCAAGGTTTTGTTGTGTCTCGCCCTGGGCTTTATAGTAAAAGGTCGAGCGCGGGGTCGACAGCAGGGTGCATTGTCGGGCGATGGACAGCTTTTCATGACCGGCATCAATCATGGAACGCCTCATTTGCCGGTCCACGGTTTGAGCTTTCATTCCAAAAAATCGTTGGCGACAGCCAACTCCCCTATCTTGGCATGCAAATCCCTGATCTGACCTTCATCGATCTGAACAGATTTTGACTGACCGCGCTCAAAGACACCCGACGCACCTTCCAGCAGGGCGCGTTTCCATTGATGGATCATGGTGGGATGTACACCGAACCGGCTCGCCAGCTCCGATATCGTCGCCTCCCCCTTCAACGCCTCAAGCGCAACGCGTGCCTTGAAATCGGGGTGATGCTGTTTGCGTTTCGACATCTGTAGTCTCCTTCATCGTGAAGACCAGATAACGACAAATTATAGCTTACGTCAGTGTCCCATTTTTGGGGAGTAGCTCACTGTTCACAACGCTCGAACATTAACCTTGCCAAGCACAATATCAGACTATACGACCGAAGAACACTAATCTCGCGAAACTAGCCGGGGAGTGTTTCACGAAATGATACGGGGATCAAAAACTTGAGCTTTAACACTATTGGCGGCATCTTGTTCTCAGTATTCGTGGTTATCATATGCAGCTCTCTGAAGCAACGGTCTTCAAGAAATACCTTTTTACTGATTGCTAGCCTCTACTTTTACATGACCTCAAGCCTCATTTACTTAGGCTTACTATTGCTGATAATTGGCATATCATACTGTACTGCACATCTGTTGCCGCCACAAAATACAACATCGATACCAAGAAAAACAGCGCTAGCGGTGGCGATATCCATGCTTGTCGCGATACTAGGTGTGTTCAAATATTATGATTTTTTCGCCGTTTCGTTCGCGACAACACTAGAGGCCGTTGGTATTCCAGTTGGCGTCACAACGCTAAACATCATTTTACCCGTTGGAGTTTCATTTTATGTTTTCCAGTCAATTGGGTATCTGGTGGATGTGTATCGAGGAGACACAAAACCGGAATCAAATTTCGTTGATTTCGCGCTATTTGTCTCATTTTTCCCTCAGTTAGTGGCCGGCCCGATTGAGCGCTCCAAAAACTTATTGAGACAGATTAAAATTGAGCGCCCAGATGTGACCGGCAAAGATATATCTTATGGCTTATATTTGATCGCCCAAGGCTTTGTAAAAAAAGTAGTTATCGCCGACAATTTGGGGCCGCTGGCAGACGCGTTGTTCAATGAGCACAATTTGTCTGGACCGCTCATTTGGGTCGGCTTGATTATCTTTGCAATCCAAATCTATTGCGATTTCTCAGGATATACAGACATCGCCCGCGGCTATTCACGACTGCTGGGATTCCGAATTTTGCTGAATTTTGACCGTCCTTATATCGCTACTAGCCCATCCGATTTTTGGCGGCGTTGGCACATTTCACTTTCCAATTGGTTTACTGAATATGTCTATTTTCCACTAGGAGGCAATCGGTCGAAGAGCGAGACTAGGCGTTCCATCAATGTTCTCGCCACTATGTCATTGAGCGGGTTGTGGCACGGCGCATCTTGGAACTTCTTGTTTTGGGGTATTTATCATGGAGCAATCATCCTGCTGTCACGCACTGTAAAATCGTTTGTCCCAAATAATTTCGCCCACAGTGCAGCTGGCAAGGCCGTTGGGATTATTGTCACATTTATCTTGACGGTTTACGGCTGGCTCTATTTCCGGGTCACTGACTTTAGTCAGATCCTCGCCTTCAATCACGCGCTCCTCTTCAACTGGCATGGGGGTGCCGTCGCTGTCGCCTTTCTTGCTCAAGGGGCTCTTTACCTATTAATCTGGGTGATGCTGGATGTGCTGGAACTCTATTGGCTCGATGTCCGTGGTCAACAAGTTCGAGAGCGGAGGGGTTTTGTGATTTATGTAACTTTGATGATTCTAATTGTCTTACTGTTTCAAGCGCACGATCCTAGCGCATTTATCTATTTTCGGTTCTAGAGGGCGATGCAGTAATGACCGGATACAAGCAACCTATCGCCATAATTGTCGTCACTCTGTTTTCGTTGACAGTCATGAGCACCGTCCCCAATTTCGATATGGAGCATGGCGGAAAAGGAGATGTTACTCTCGATCCTCGCCCTGCACGGGAGGACATCTACTTCCTTGGGAATTCAATGTTCGGGACTGGCCTGGATATGGATTTGGCCTCCAGCCGTTTGGAAAATAGTCGCCTACAATTCGCTTACTATGATGGGCACTACACCAGCATGTGGTATCTCGGTGCCGAACTTGGCTTTCCAGCCGAAGATCAGCCAGATATGGTTGTGTGGGGCTTTCGGCCCACATATGGCATCCTACCAGCTTTCCGCCAAAACCGCCTTACCGCTCAGGCGGAATTCGAGCAGCATGCTCCACCGAGATATGCTGAGCTGTTGGCGCAGGTCGGTAGCCAGTCTCTGACCTCCACGGCTTCTGTTGAGGCCTATACAGAGACACCCGGCGGACGCTCAGATCCATTCGAATGGTTGGGGCGTATACTGGCTAACAAGTTGGCTTCGTTCTTCGCCGTTATTGCTAATCGGGACAGTATTAAGATCGAGGCGGAAAATCGGGCGGCATCGCTTGTGAGGTCAGCCTTCACATCTATGTACGATTTGGATTTGGTTGAGGAAGATGGTGAGCCCAAAAAGGCATCAGATCTTTTAATTTCTTTTACTACGGGCGGCGAAATACAACGTGCTGACGCTCTTGTGGTTGATGCGGGGGAGCGATTCCTTCAAGGAAGTGAGCTGGAATTCGAATTGGGGTTTGTTCCTCTAACGATTAGGGCTTTTGAACAAGCCGGAATCGATCAAATTGTTGTAATATTTAAGCCGCGCGGACAATTTACCGGGAGCATATCATCCAGCGCAATCCAATTTGAGCGTGATGCGGTAGCGTATATGGACGAAAATGACATTCCCTACCTTAATTTGATGGCTGATGTGGATTTAACCGAAGACTATTTTGCTCACGGGGATCATTACACACAACGCGGGCGGGAATATGTGACGAACGCCGTTGTTGACCGGTATTTGGAAGTGCTGGCGCAGCAGGCGCAGTGATTGGCTCGTATGGCATCGAATTTCCTTGTAGCACTCGGATCCGCACCAAAGTGTAACAGGCTCAATTCGACATTGCGATTGTGAATTTTATTGTCGATGATGTTCCCATAAATTCATTTGAGTTTCTTCGCCGAACCAATTTAGGGAGCTTTCTAACTCAATAGATCTGTTATGCGAAAATTCCAACTGTCGACCGAGCCCTAATCATTGGATGGTTCAATTTAGAGTGGCACTCGAGAATGCAGCGACAAATTGAAATCAAATCGTCTCAGCGTATAGAACTGTGAATATAAATATGTTTAAGGGAATTTTGACTGCCTGGCATTACCGCACCCAACTTTGGACAATTTTCTGGAAACAATACACAGCGCCTTACAAACACTCAGCTCTTGGGCTGATATGGGCATTCATATTGCCGGTAGTCCCGATCAGCGCATACATCATCGTCCGCGGAATCATCCTCCCGTCCGGAGGCGCAGACAATGAGATTCACGGCGCTGTATATGTCGCTATTGGTGCGAGCCTATGGTTCTATTTGACGGACCTCATCCAGCGCCCCCAGGTCGCACTAAAGCGCCAACAAGCCTCTTTCTCTTTTGGACGCTTACCAGGACTTGGCGTTGCGTTGATAGCCTGGTTTCAAGCCGTTATCGAACTCGGACTCAGAATGCCATTGATTGTTGTGGCAATCATCCTTTTCAGTCCCCATAATGTGGATGGCCTGTGGCTAGCGTCAGCTGGGTTTGTTGGGGCCACTCTTGGCGCTTTTGCGCTAGGGTTGCTGGTAGCCAGTGCCGCTGCATTCATTCCAGATTTGAAAATAATAACCGAAGTATCGATGCGGTATTTACTCTTTTTTAGCTTCGTCATTTTCCCACTGCCAAAAACAGGGGCCTTTGTATACTTGTACAAACTCAATCCGATCGCGGTTTATATAGACAACATACGGAATGCTATAGTATACGGAAGCCTATTGGAGCCGGGTCTCTATTTCGGTTACGTCACTGGATCAATCTTGTTGTTTGTAGCGGCCTCATTGCTGTTCCTCGCGCTCGAAAGTCACCTCAAAGAGGCTTATTCTTGACCCAAAGATAGTTATGAATGTTGGGACTTGGGTATGTTTGATTTTGTAAATGCGACCAGCTTCGATGATTTTGTAAAACACCTAAACCAAGCAAGCGGTACCCGAGGCGACACCCGGCGTGACCGGCTAGTGGCTCTTTATTCGAAATTACGTCGCGAGGCACCATCAGGCGCGTGGCACCACATCCCAGGGTTACGCAAATTTACGCGGCAGTTCGTGAACGACAATCCCTATATTCCGCGCATCATTCGAGAATCTGAACACCGCTCCCGATCTGTTCCGCTCGATTTCCAATCATTTCTAGACGCTTGGAGCCAAGCTGGATATTCTAGGTCCACGTTTTCCGTAAATTTAAATTCTCTAATAGAAACAATCACTACAGACGATCATGTGTTGAGCAAATTCGTCAGCAACAATTTGCATGATGTTGACTATTTTTTCACCAAGTTCACCGAGTGGCACACAACCATCGAGTGCGCAAAGCGTATCAAGGCAAAGCGGATATTAGACCTCGGCGCTGCCTATAACGGCTTCGCACGAGTTGCTACAGCACGCCTGCCTGCCGCAAACGTGATTATGGCGGATTTGATATTCAAACCCGGCTTAACGGATGTTTCGCCGCGAATAAGCGAATTGGGTGTCAATGCCGGTAAACTTGAAGGCATTGAAGATTCTTCGATCGATTTGATATGTGCCCACAACGCATTCGAACATTTTTGTGGCGATGCGGACACGCTGTGTATTCGAGAAATGGAGCGGGTATTGAAACCCGGTGGGGTTGCGGTCATCACACCATTCCAAGGAATTGCGAAGCACACACTCTCCATAAATCCGTTTTCTTGTTTCGTTGCGGAGGATGATGCGGCCGATATGGAAGATGCCATCTTAGATGAAACCAAAGTAGAGAACGCGCTTGTTCGATTTAATCCTGGAATGGTTAGTGCTTTCGCACGCTCCTATGAATTTCGAAGTTTCAAACGACGATTGATAGACCAAACACCCTCACTGGTTCCCACGTTAAGGGAAGTTCAATTTGACCAGGATGGCTTCGATGAAACAGACCACTCAATAACTGAAATTATGGGAATGAAGGTCGACAGAACTGTATTTTCTAGAAAAAGATTTTGGGTGCTTGAGTTATCCAAAGCGCTAAACAAATGATCGCTCCACTTCGTCTGGAAGGTGTGTCAAAAAGATTTGCTAGGTCAAATGCGGCCAATCGCAAGCGGCTTATCAAGAATGTTCTTCGCAGTTTTCACCGCCACACCGCCCAACCGATCGGCCTCGGCGCGGATGAATTTTGGGCTATCCAAGACCTTGACCTCACCGTTGCGCGTGGAGAGACGGTAGGGGTGATAGGGTTTAATGGCGCTGGTAAAACCACATTGCTCCACCTCGCCGCGGGGCACTTAAGGCCGGATTCCGGCCTGCTCGAAACACATGGTCGTGTGGAGAAAATAATTAACTTAACCGGTGGGTTCGAATCGTCACTGACCGGGCGTGAGAATTTATATCTTGCCGCGGCGTTGCGAGGGCGTACAAAAAGCGACTTTCAACACGATATTGACGAGATAATTGATTTCGCAGGATTGGGCTCACATATTGATGCCGCGTTTCGAGGGTACTCACAAGGCATGAGACTCCGACTTGCATTCGCACTTTCGATTCATTGTAAGCCTGATGTGTTCATCATCGACGAGATCCTCGCTGTTGGCGATTTCAAATTCCAACAAAAATGCCTAAATCGTCTCCAAAAATTCAAATCGGATACAGCGATAGTTTTTGCATCACATAATTTGTCCCAGGTGGAAAATTTTTGCGATAGGGTTGTCGTTCTAGATTCTGGAACAGCGCATCATTTCGACGATCCTCGCGCAGCAGTCCAATTTTACATCACGTCACAAAACGATCGTGGATTTCAGGATGATATTGATCCTGTCGTCGGGGTACAGTTCTCCGACGAATCCATCATCGACCAAGTTGACTTTAAGTGGCACGATAAGTCGGACAGTGAAATTGGTGCGTTTCCGGCTTATCAGCCAATTCACGCCGCGCTCACTTTATCAACGAAAAGACCCATTCAAGACTTGGCGGCTAGCGTTCTAATCTACGATAATGAAGGAACCGCAATCACAACTCTTTCATCCCGAATGGATGGCCTAAAGGTGAAATCAGGAAAGAATGAACGCATCGAGCTGCAGCTCACGGCATGCGAACCAAATATCAACGCTGGCGAATACGCCGCCGTCGTAAGCATTGTAGAGGGGATGGAGGTTTTGTTCCGGGAGTCCGTAGCAAGTCTAAATATTCTGCCACCGAAATCCGGTTCGTGGGGTATATTGCGAACGAGTACTAAATGGACATCCAAAACAATAGACTGACGTCGAATGCTTTCTATTTAAGCCGCTCAAAAATGGTTGCACAAACGTGCCCCATAAGCGCAATAGCGAGCACTAAACCAATTGTTGGCCCCCAACTTTGCAATGTAAAGCCGGACGAGAAAGCTGGGGCCGCGGTAAACCCGATTGCGGTCAACGCGACCAAACCCCGCCACCCGGCATAAAATACGATATTCCGTGCCACAACAACTTTCAGACGCCGTATTTGTTCTAGAATTACGGCGTTACCTTTCCCCGAAGGGCACCTGACATATTTTCGAAAAAAGTCTGACGGTAGCGGATCACCCTTGGAATGAGCCGTTGTTTTTGCAATGCCGCGGATCCCCGTCAAAAATATATTTGACTGCTCCTTTAAGGACATATGGGAAAGAGCGTGTAGTCTGCCCATCCGGCCCGCTTGTACTCTTAACTCGGGACTTTCAACCCAAACTCTCAATTTTGCTGCTATGGCCTCAGCTCCAGGACTAGAGACTATCGCGCCAACCTCCGATTTCTCCAATTCATCCAGCGTTGCAATATCGGTAGGCCCGATGCCCAACAAGGCGGCGCCGGATGCTAGGCACTCCGGTAGCTTGTTGGCTCGCGAATACCGAATATAGTCCGCGCTCAGGTCGTCAAAGTTATAGGCAATAACAACAATATCAGCTTCACTCAGCCAACGACGATATTCTTGGTCAGTGAGCTCGGTCGAGCTAATTGAAGTCGATTGATATTTCTTGTCGAACTTGGAACCGTGTTTATCCAACCAGTGTTTTCTAGTATTAATTTCAAGTCGAATTTCAAACTCGGCGGAGAGCGTTTCAATCGCGGTTGCCAGGTCAAGTATACTCGCCAAAGACATATCAGAGGCCAGTCCACCACAATACCTGACTAACACCCGCCCTTCTTCTTTGGACATCGACTTGGCGGGCCATTCATTTTCACTTATTCCGTTGGCCACCGAAACAAACTCAACACCATACCGTTTTTCAAACGCTTCGGACATCGCCTCTGATATCGACAAATTTAGTTTGGACGCCGCAAACATTGCATGTAACTCGTTGTTCCAATACGATTCTTGTTCAAGGTCTGTCGATCGAAGTCGATTTGGCCAATCATCCATCAGCCATATCGCGGTCGGGTATCCTTGCTTTTGAGCGAATTTGGCAAGCTCATGCAATTCCGGCTTTTCATTGAGTGGCCGATAGAGAATAACTTCCGGTTCAAATTCCAAGAGCGCCTTTTGTGCTCCTTTAATTGACCTGTAAGTACCTTCAAAAGCCTGTGCTTCTGGAGAACGGAAACTAGAAGCGATTCCCTCATTCCCGTTAGACGAGAATGCCAATACCCGTCCCACAGGCCAGGACTTGATCAATGACTGTTTCAAATTTCCTGTTGCCGTACCATCACCTGGCGCTGTCATATCAATAATAGCGAGACGCGGATGGTGTGGCTGAGAAGTATCTGACGAAAATAGAGATCCATAAGACACTCTCTGGAAAACTTCCAACGCCCCCCCTACCGTCGCATTTAGGATCGCACGACCACTGTTATTCGTTTCTCGATAGGCCTCTTCATAAGCTTCGATCATTTTGCCGACCTGGGGATCGTGCCAGCGATATCCTTTACCGAAATAATTGGGATGAAAATGGTTCGTATCATCGGATGCCATGTCAAGCACACCGACACCATAATCAGTGTCTTCTCGCGCATCCTCGGGAATATTGTAGCTCGCATCCACACCAACCAAGATCAGCTCTTCAAATCCCAGCCAATGTGCTAGCTGCATCATTGTAAATGTCACAGTGCAACCGGTGTAGGTGATTTCGGCCGCATCTCGTGAAAAATCGAAACCGTCAGGATAACTGAACCGCGGTCTGTGATTGAAAAATATCACGTCATCTGCGGCATCGATGCAATAAGCTAAGTAAGCCGGAAACAGTTTCACGGACCCACTCAGCGCATTGATCTCAGCCGACCGATCCTCCGCGACCAAGTGGTCTTCGACCATATAGAAAGTTGGTTTCCAATCTAACTCCGGAGCTTTTAGGAAAAATCCGTTTACACAAAATGTTACTTCGTTTTTTAGTAAAGCGAGGTCGGTTTGATTTAGACTCGGTCCATTGCCAACAATGAACGCGCGCTTGGTCCCCTTATACTTTGCACGCAACGCATGTAGCGCTGGGCGGTACAAAGTGTCCAAATCAACATCGTAAATTTGTTTCACACGCTTTAGTCCAGCAAGCTGGTCGGTGATTTGAACTTTGGGCGTTGGTAAAAATATCGGTGCACGAGTGGGCAATGACGCGATCAGGTCCTCTAGTTGCTTTGCCTGATCAGCGTCTTTTTCAGATATAGACATTACCTCCTCATTCTCCTGCACTGGAACAAACACTTAATGAAAACAGCCCACCATCCAACCCACCAACCGGCAAACCAATTGAGGCCGAAGTCACATACAGCGTCATACCATCGTCAGTAAAACAAACGCTAGTGGGACGCTGAACTGGCATTTTTATGGTTTGAATACAATGCCCGTCAGGGGAAAACCGTCGCAGACAGGATCCATCCCAAAAAGCAACCAGTAACCCGCCGAACGGGTCGATGGTCATTCCGTCCGGAAATCCATCACTTGGAGCAAATCGCAAAAACTCGCGCAAATTCGCAGCGGCCCGCCCGCCCTCAACAAGGTCTCCCACATAGATTATTTGGGCCGCGGAGTCGGTTAAGTATACCCGATTTCTCGAAACATCGAACGCAGGACCGTTGGTGACACCAAAAAGTTTGTTATTCAGCACACTGGTGGTGCCGCATGGGTCCAATCGCCACCACCGTCCGCTAACTGAGGATTCATCCGCATCCATAGATCCGGCCCAGATAGAACCATCAGGTGCGCGCTTACCATCATTGAAACGGTTCGATGGGACGTCAAATTCGGGGTCAGATATAGGGTGTAGTACAGGTTCCGTCCCAGGTGCAGGAAATTTGATTTTGGCAAACCCGGATTGCATAGCGACGGCAAACCAACCGTCATCGCCCTCTAGGATACAGCCAATCATCTCAGGCATTGGCCATGAATTCAGCGTATTATTTGTGGGATCAAATCGATGTATGGCCGGTGCTTTGATATCAACCCAATATAGCTTTTGCTCGGTGAAGCTCCAAGCCGGTCCCTCCCCAAGAATAGCGCGACCGGTCCAGACGCAAACTGCGGGATCAAATTTTACAGGCCTCATCAGCTACACCGGGTCATGTAGTCGGGAAAGGATCCCACCATCAAGATAGAACACAGAGCCCGTTGCGAAGCCGGCATGATCCGAAGTGAGGAACAAAGCGACCTTTGCACACTCTTCCGGTGTTCCGATACGGTTAACAGGGTGGCAGGCCTCGAGTTGCTTGAGCGCCGATCGGTTATTCTCAAACCCCGCATTTAGCATCGGTGTAGAGATCGCGGCTGGTGCCAAACAGTTCACGCGAACCCGTCCGCCCAAATCGATGGCCAGCGCCCGAGTCAAGCCATGAAGGGCGGCCTTGGATGTTGAGTACGCAACGAATTCAGGCTTAGTAGCGAGTGCATGTACACTGCCAATATTCAATATATTTCCACCGGAACGCTCCAGTTCCGGAAGCAATATTTTCGCGAGGAGAAACGGAGCTGTCAGATTGGTGTTCATGGAGGTTTGCCACGCCTCAATAGTCAAACTCTCCAGCGGTGCGAGGTTTTGAGAAGCTGCGTTATTGATAAGAACATCAAGCGTTCGACCATTGAGTGCATCAATCACCGACAGTCTGAATTTTTCCAGGATTGCGGTATCGCAAGCTAGAGCATTTAGATCCGCTTGGAGGTATTGATCACATTGAGAACCAGTTGAGGCAGATCGGCCGGTTCCAATCACATAATACCCAGCTTCAAGATAGGCGACTCCCAAAGCGGACCCGATACCGCCAGAAATCCCCGTGATTAGTACCGCTCGCGACATTTTATCCACTCACTCAGTGTTTAAAAACTCAAACATCGTTTCAATGGCTTTCAAACTCACACGACGGACTGCATCTCGAGTATTGGATCCGTTGTGCGATCCAAACACGCATTTGTCAAAACGTCGCAACTCATTAGTGGCAACCAACGGCTCAACCTCAAAGACATCGAGAGCCGCCGAATGAATTAGGCCCGATGCTAGCCCCTCGATCAACGCAACTTCTTGAATCAAAGGTCCTCGCCCAACGTTGACAATACGCACGTCCCTTTTCAGCAGCGGTAATATGGACTTGTCGAACATGTGATGGGTGGACGGGTTGAGGGGGGCGGTAAACACAATAAAGTCAGCTGCGCCTAACCCTTCTGGCCACGTTTGATGCGTGACTTCTAACCCGTCCTCTTCTCGAAAGAACGGATCGTAAGCGACCACCTTCATGTCAGCTGCCAATAATCGCTTGGCTGTTTGACGGCCAATATCTCCGAAACCAACAAGAGCGACGGTCTTATCGGCAAGAGAGATACCACTAGGTTTGGGCCAGGCATTCTTAGCGCGAATTTCCCGATCAATTCGCGTTGTTTCTCGAGCGAGGCTCCCTACATAATTCATCGCGACGTCAGCCACTTCACGGCCGAAAACTCCCGGTGTATTGATGGCAGGGAGACGTAGACGTTTTGCAGCATCAAAATCAACGTTATCTACGCCAACACCCCATTTGACTATTGCTTTCAATTGACCGGCGACCCCGGCCTCTAGAACCTCGGCGGTTGCGGGGTCATCTCCGATAATCCATCCATCAAAGCTTGGGAGCGTCTCAATGAGCTCTGCTTCGCTCATTATTTGGACGACGTCAGCCGCGACAACCTCAATATTGCTTGCCGCAAAAACAGGCCGAAACTCGTCAATCATACCCAGCATTGGAGGGCAGGTTACCAATACACGCATGATCTATTTAGCCCTTTTACTATCTCTATAAAAAGCAAGGGCTTCTGCCATCGCCCATTGATCAGAATTGTCGATATCGACCGACTCGAGCGGCGGCGTCTCATGCATGCACGGCTGCACACCAATTCGAGCTCCGGTTTTTTCGAAACTTTTCCGGTCAAAAATATAGAGATTTGAATTTTCTTCGTACCACGTTTCCAAATCCTGAGTTCTCAGGAGGTTGTCAGGATCATGATTCACCGGTGTCATGTCATTTCTGTAAAAGCGGGTCTGCACACCGTTGACCGAGAAGAGCGAGTCCGCTGTCCCGAGGTTAGTTTCACGATGATACCTTGACAACGCGCGGCCAATTGATTCAGGTCGAAGCAATGGATTCGTCGTATGCGTCATGAGATAGGTATCGGCCGAAACAGCAGCGACATCATCGCCGAGAACCAGATTCATGGACACCAAGTCCCCACAAATTTCTGGTTTGCGCTCGCGGATCATGACGCGACCGTTCGCATCACCATCGTTTAATCCATGCGACGTCAAAATCTCTCGAGCATCCGTATTTATGACGACGCGGTCAACTTCATCAACGTCCAAAAGGCTATCCAAAATCCAGCGGAAGAGCGGTTTGCCAGCAAATTCTCGAAAATTCTTTGATTTAACGCGCGCGCTATGCGCCTTCATAGGCAGTAGCGCAACAAGACCATAATGATCCATTTATTTGTAACTTTCTGGTACAATGCACCAATTTCGACGAAACAATTACCGCGGGTAAAAGTATCTTTCTTTCTTCAATCGGGATATTTTTCGGTGGTCGTTATTGCCCCGGTACGTCCCCCAATACTGAAGAAAACGGAACATGATGACACCGACAAAACTACGCCAAAAAACATTTCTAGTTACCGCATGCGACCAGTCATGGAAAATCCCCGCGAATGTATAGCGAACAAAGTCGATAAACTGCACATGAACTTCAGGCATAATTTCTTGCAATGCTATAGCCTCGCGCTCATAGCGCATTTTGACTTGAGACCAATTTTCCTCATGAATATGAACGACCGGCGCACTGGCTACGTATCCGATTTTTAACCCAGCTAAAACCAAACGCTTGGCTAAAACCATATCTTCAAGCCCGGTCACAGTTTCGTCAAACGGGTTTGCTTTCCAAATACTCTTTGGGATCGCAGCGCACGCATTGTTACAAAAGAAGCCGTCCTGCGGAATTGAGCTCTCTTCCGGATAGTATTTTCGGAAGAGCATCTCTTCGGAAAATTTGGTTTTTCCGTCTTGGCCGTACTGGCGACCATAAACATAGCTACAGACACCACCATCGAGCGGCACCACCAAATTGGTTAACCACCGCTGAGAATCCGGGATGCAATGACCTGAAATGAATACCAAATTTCGCCCCGACGCAGCATCGCAACCAATATTTAACGACCGACCGAAAGTGAATTCAGATTTATCTATGTGAACAATTCGACAGTCGTAACGTTTGGCTATCTCAAGAGTTGAGTCAGTGGAGCCAGAATCGACCACGACCACCTCGTATTGCAAATCGCTAGCAATTTGATTGCTGACCGCCTCAAGCGCAGACGGAAGCCACTTCGCCTCATTATAGGTACGTATGATTATTGAAGCGTCCACAGCCAAGCCCCCGCATTAATTTCTACCACCTCAAGTATTGACTATCGGCTCGGTATTCGATGGTCAATACGCAAACCGCCAAACGTGGTTCGAAGTTATGATTTGTGGTCCGGTGAATCCAGTCGCTCAAATATATTCAACTGACTTCCAGGTGTTGCATTCACAATTTTTCGGCCATCCGCGCTAAATGCCCTTTCCGCTTCAGCATAAGCTCGTTCAGATTCAGCCAAATCGGGCAATTGCCACTTCATCCCCGCACCAAAATATTCTGTGTGAAAATGATTTGTATCAGAAAATTGCCTTTGAGCGGTCTGATGAGGAGCCAATTCCTCTTCATGTCGCTCCAGGCTGTATTGGTGGTCAAGACCTAGGATTATGATTTTTTGGAAACCCATCCAATAAGCCAATTGCAAAGCGACAAATGT
>JAQXCQ010000206.1 GCA_029251785.1 Maricaulis sp.
CGCTCCAGCTCCACATCCCAATACAGATAATCCATCCAGCTTTCGTGCAGGAATTTGGGCGGGAAGCTCTTGCCCCGGGCCTGGAGTTCGTGCTGGGTGGGCTGCCACGGCGGCCGCGCGAGCGGCATGTGGGCATCGCGCGGCGTGCGGCCACCCTTTTTGAGATTGCAGGGGCTACAGGCGGCGACGATATTTTCCCAGCTGGCCTTGCCGCCAAGCCGGCGCGGGATGACGTGGTCGAAGGTTAGCTGGCCCAGGCCATCCTTGCCGCAATAGGCGCATTTAAACTCGTCCCGGAGCCACAGATTATATCGGGTAAACGCCGGTGCCCGGTTCTGGTGGACATAGTCGCGCAGCGCGACCACGGACGGCACATGCATCTCGAAGCTGGGGGAATGCACCACATCCTTGTAGTGCGAAATCACAGCGACCCGTTCTAAAAAAACGTTCTTAACCGCTTCCTGCCAGGACCAGGTCGAAAGCGGCCAGTAGGAAATGGGTTGATAGTCGGCGTTGAGCACGAGACAGGGCCATCCCTGCAGGTCTTTAGAGAGCACCTGCATGGCAGCCTCCCCCGGTAAGATCGGCGCGTTGGCCGATGGGGGATTGCGAGTTAAGACGCGTTGTCCTGAACACACACCTCCTGTCTGTCGGCCCGAATGCAAATCCGGGACACCGAATCATAGCACATCAAGGGCTTGAGAACGAAACTAGCGGTTCGAGCGCCGCTGTCGCGCAAAATCGTTGTGTTCGATCAATTTCGGAACGGGGTGTGGCTCAGGCGTAACGGCCGAGAAAGGCATTGTTGAGGAAGCGCTCGCCAAGCTGCAGGCCGTCGGGTCCGATGGAATGGGGAATGCCGCCGGAAATATGCCACTGCGCCCCGTGCCCGGCCTCGGCCAGGGCATCGACGGCATCAAGCATCATCGGCAAAGGAAGGACCTGGTCCTGATCGCCATGGATCATGATCACGGGTGGCTTTGAGCGCATTTCCTGCTTGAGTTTTGCGCCCCCGGGCATGGCACCGGAAAATCCAAGTATGCCAGCGATCTGGCGCTCCCGACGCAGGCCTGTGTAGAGAGACAACATGGTGCCTTGAGAGAAACCGACGAGGCAGAGGTCCTTCTCGGTCAGCCGATAGCGTTCCAGCTCTCCATCGATAAACTCGTCGACGATCGGGCCAGCTTCGGCGGCACCGCTTTCGATACGGTCCGGGTCGAGATTGGAGATCGGGAACCATTGATAGCCATTGGGCGCGCCCGGCACCGGGTCCGGCGCATTGGGAGAAACCCATTGCACATGCGGCAAGGCGCGGGCCCATTGCTGGCCCAGCCCGATCAAATCCTGACCGTTGGAGCCATAGCCGTGCAGGAAGATGACGAGCTTTTTCGGGGCCTGTCCGTTGTGGGGGGACAGGCGTGGGCCATCAAGCTTCATGGAGGTCTCCGGATCGTGAACGCTGCGTTATGGCGACTATAACGAGTGAAACGCAGGCTTGAAGCCCGAGGCGCTGCAGGTCATGCATGTGGGATGGATGCACCCAAACCCTTCATCACGCGTTTTGCGCCCTCCCCCAGCGGTCATTTGCATCTGGGGCACGCCTTTTCGGCGTGGACAGCCTGGTCTGCCGCACGCAAGGCTTGCGGGACGATGTTATTGCGGATCGAGGATATCGACACGACCCGGTGCAAGCCGGAATTCGAGCGGGCGATCTTTGAGGATTTGGCCTGGTGGGGGTTGGATTGGCCGACACCGGTGCGTCGCCAAAGCGAGCATTTTGACGCCTATGCCGGGGTAGTCGAAAAGCTGCGCACAATGGGCGTGGTCTACCGCTGTTTCAAAACGCGGCGCGAAGTGCTTGAGGAAATAGCCCGAGCACCGCATCAGCCGGGCGAAGGTCCGGATCACGCAGTTTATCGTGGGCCGGCGAAGCAGATGCCCGCAAGCGAGGAGGCGGACCACCTGGCCGATGGTTTATCATTTGCCTGGCGGCTGTCTCTCGATCGCTGTCGGGAATATTTAGGCGCGCGCTATGAAACGCTATGTTTCGTCGACGCGGAGCGCGGCGAGATCGCGGCCACTCCCGACCAGCACGGCGATGTCATCCTGGCCCGCAAGGATGTCGGCACCAGCTATCACATCGCCGTTGTGCACGATGATGCCCTGCAGGGCGTGACCCATGTTGTGCGTGGTGAGGACCTACTGGAGCAGACATCCATCCATATTCTGCTTCAGACCCTGCTTGAACTGCCACAGCCTCACTATCGGCATCACCGACTTTTGCTGGATAAAGATGGCAAGCGCTTCGCCAAGCGCAACAAGGCGGCGACTTTGAGGGATATGCGGGCAAACGGAATGTCCGCGAACGATGTTCTGGCACTCTTTGGGAGCGATACCGCTTAGCCAGCCGCGCCTCTACCTGCGACCACCGGCAGGCATGAACAGCTTAGCGTGCGAAAATCGCTGTGCCGGTGCATCCGTTCTGTGCCGCTCACGCATCAAGTCACAAAGTGAATTTGGAGACTCGCATGCGAAATATATTTCTGACCAGCTGCCTGGCCAGCCTCGCCTCTTTCTCGCTGGCTGCGGCCCAGGACATCCCTGTTGCCGGCGTCACCTTCGGCCAGGCTGAGGCTGAAGCCTCCGCGCACATCCGCAATGCGTGCCAAGCAGTGACCCGTATCGACGTCGCCGACACACGGTTTCCTGCGGCCAGTGACACAGAAGTCCACCTGCGCTGCTCCGGCCTCACCCTCGCCAATGGCGCTTCGGGTGGCGACGCCATTTTCACCTTTGCCGACGACCAGCTGATGCTCGTTGATGCACGCGGTGAGGCGAATAATTTCCGCCCGGGACCCGATCCAGCCTTTCAAATAGAGGGCTTCGACATCTATATGCCCGACCAGCTTGTGGTGCATACAGCAGCGAATCGCGTCTCGCTATTTGCGACCTTCCCGGGAGCACCGCTCGCCTTGCACTGGGACAACCCCGCCTGGACGCAAGACGCCATCACTGCTCCGTCAGGCCCCTTCTTTCTTGCACCAGAAATCGTGTTTGGAACCGACCGAAGCGCGATGACTGAAATTCTGGAGGAAAGCTGTGAGTTGGCCCTGGGTCGCCCGATTGAAACAGTTTGGCTGGCCACTGCCCCAGCCGAGCAATTTCAGATCGATTGCTATGGATATGAAATGGCCGGCTATCCGCGCAAATTTGAATTCATCTTTGGCGATGACACGCTGCAACAGGTTTGGTTGATGTTTGATACCGGAGATATTCCACGCATCCGGGCTTTCTTGACCGCGGAATACGGCGCTCCGATCCATGTCGATGAGCAGTATGAAATCTTTGATGATTACCGACTTGCCTTGCGCAAGGACATTCCCGAAATTCGTTATGTTTCCGACGAAATCGCGGCCATTTGGGCTGCGGAAAACTAGTGGCTAATTGAGGGGATTGGGGGCGAGGGATGCGTGCTCGCGCCGGACCGAAACCCGGCCGAGCCGGCCATCTCTCCACGCATAATCCCGAACAATTATAGTTTCACCACGCGGGTCCGAAAAGTCTGGCTGGCTGACACGAAACCGGGCCTCCTGGTAATGGACATAGGTCTCGACCTGATTACCGGACATCATTGATTCAACATGCCAACCAGAGTCATATGAGATCAAAGCCGGGAAGGCACAGGTCCGATAGCTACAGAAAAACGAGGTCGAAACCAGATGTGAACTTCGAGTATCACAGGCCATCAGACCCGGTTGCAACGCGTAATCCGTCACCTGATCTTCATTGATCAATCCGAGCTCCCGGGGGGCCGCTTGAATGGCAGCCGCCGTGCAGCTGACCTCGTTTTCACTATAGTCAGCGACCCAAGCCTGGAAGGCAGTAATCGCTTCTGGCGGCAGGTGGTCCTGTTCTACATATTCGGGAAGATCCGGCTGACACGCTGTCACCATCACTAAGGTCACGCATGCGGCCAGCGGCAGTTTTTGCAAATTATTTTCGCGCATCGAAGCGTCCGGCTCGACGCCCCCCGCCGGCAGGCTAAACCAAAGACTTGTCGAACACACGTTACATCGCGGGAAGTTTCACCCATCGACAAGGCAGTGGGCAAAGCCCCCACTGGCCTGAGTCGGCCAGTGGGGGGCTTCGATCAGTTTGCGTTTGCTATATTGGGCACTTCGGTGAATGGCACGATACCAAATTCCGGATACATCTCTGTTGGGTAGTAGAAAATGCCATCCGCAGCGACCATCGAAATAGTCTTGATGTTCTTGAGATCCTCTGTCGGATCTCCCGGGATCAGGAAGAAATCAGCCAGCTTGCCAACTTCGATTGAACCCGTCGTGCCGTCCACACCAAGGTACTCAGCCATGCCAAGTGTCGACCATGCCAAAATTTCCGGCGCTGTCATGCCGATTTCTTGATAAAGCTCCAGCTCACGGTGATAGGTGAAGGAGCCTCCCAGATCCGTACCGGGCACCATGAACACACCGCGCTCGCGCATCATGCGCAGGACGGCGTGGATCTGCTCATTGGCACCGCGATACTGCTCGTCATCAAGCGGTGTTTCGATATTGGCCCAGGCCGTGCGGGCGCCTCGCTGGCTGTCCACAGGCATGTGGTCAATATAGTCAACAACCCCTTGAGCCAACTCACCATTTCGAGACAGAAGCAACGCCTCGTGAATGGCAAGCGTTGGATCGACCGCGACGTTATTGGCGACCATCGCATCGATGGTGGCCTGCACCGGTGCCGAGTTCAGATCAAGCGCCGGCAGACGACGCAGCGCCGTCAAACGCAAAAGTGAGCGCGTGTCTTCGCCCTCCTCGAGCACCCAGCCCAGCATGATCTGGTTGATATGGGTCAGCTCGTCATAGCCGGCCTCAATCATCGCATTGGCATTGGTGAAAGCCGGTACGTGACCGGCGACACGCAAACCGTGCTCGCGGGCCGTTTCGATCATTGCAGGAACCCATTCAGGGTTCATGGAATTGTAGATCTTGATCTGAAAGTAATCACCACTCGCCGCATAGGTTTCGACGGCCGCGATGGCCTCTTCCTGAGAATTGACGATGATGCCGTTATTGGAACTGAAATCGCTCTGACCCTCGATGAAGCCACTGCGATAAACGCGCGGCCCGATCAGCTGGCCGGATTCGACACGATCGACGAGCGCATCCAAGACTTCATTATTATTGCCCATATCACGCAGACTTGTGACGCCCGCAGCGATGTTGAGGATAGCTGCGCTCTCGCCCATGTGGCCGTGCATTTCAAACATGCCCGGGATCAATGAACCGCCGCCGCCGTCGATTTCAACTTCTCCGGATTGGGTAGCAATATCCAACGCATCGATCGATTGGATCGTATTGCCGGCAACAACGACGGATACCGGCTCTCCCATCGACTCGGTCGCTGGATCGAATATCCGGACATTTCGAATGCGCACAGGAGCATCATAATTGTGGGCTACCCGCGTCTTGATGTCCTCATAGCGCGCGGCACCATATCCAGCCGCAAGGCCGCGCAGACGCTCGTCCTCCGCCTCATAACCGGCCTCCAATACACTGAATCCCGGCGTGATCAGGCCGAAGAATGCACGGCCGTCCATTAGAAAGTAAGTCGGGTTGAGGCTGGTGCCTGACATGGCCCAGGTCGTAACTGAGCGGGTGCCGGTGCCATTGCTCACCTCGAGCTGTTCAACCTCCGTCAGACGCAACTGACCGCCGGGCAGTGCCGGCAGGGTCATATCCTCAGCATCCATGAGCGCGCGAGCCGCAACGGCAAGCCAGTATGGCCCCCCGTTATTCGGGACATAAAATGCAGGTGCTGCTGGTATGGCGTGATCAGAGCCGGTCGCATCGGTCCAGCGCGCCTCGCCGTCGACCATCTCCAAGTCTTCATCGATCGGATTGCCAAATGTAGAGGCCCCATCGATTGTCCAGGTCTCAGGCAAGCCCATTTCATCGAGGCTCAGGCTCTCGGCAATTGTCGGTCCCCGGCCATTATTGCTGTATTGAAAGTCGACGCCATAGGTGTTTTCGCCTGGGGCGACGACCATGTCTCCAATCACAGTACCACCGACCATGACAGTGAAATTAGTGGCTTCAACGGCTGGCTCCTGCGACGCAGCATCCGTCTGCCCCCCTTCAGGCTGGGAACACGCGGCAAGGGCTGCCGCGAGCACGCTCGCGAAGACTGGCTTGAACGACAAATTCATGGATCTCTCCCCGAGATCAATTTTGTGTTGGCTAACGCCTAGCATCGATTACCCGGCTTGTCTCGGACCCGTGCTTAGGCAAGGCGTGCGGATTCGCCTCACCTCAAGCTCAGCCTGCCCGCTTAACAAGCGCGCCGGACACCGCTAGAAGTCAGCCATGTTTTTGCGCGACCTCTGGTATTTCGGTGCTCTTTCGAGCGAACTTAAAACGGGCAAGCACCTGCATCGAGAGTTGCTGGGGCAACCGGTGCTGTTTGGGCGCGACCATCAAGGCAAGGCTTTCGCCATGCTCGACATCTGCCCACATCGCGCCATGCTCTTATCCGGTGGCGAAATGCAGCAACATGGCGACGAGACCCATGTGGAATGCCCCTATCATGGATGGCGCTTTCGTACGGACGGCTCCTGCGCGGCGATCCCATCGCTGACGACGGACCAGGCCGAGGCGATGGATTTGTCGAAGATCAAGACGCGCGCCTTCCCGGTTCATGAGGATCAGGGACTCATCTGGATCTTTTACGGTGAAGACGAAACGGCAGAACCGTGCATCGACCCGCCTCATCTGGACATGCCCGACAATGCCAAGCCGCGCATGATCGTAAAGGACGTCTTCAATTGCCATATTGATCATGCGGTCATCGGATTGATGGATCCGGCGCATATTCCTTATATCCACCGTCAATGGTGGTACCGGACCAAGGCGTCAGTAAAAGAAAAAGAAAAGGACTTCGGTCCCATTGAACGTGGCTTCTCCATGCTGCCGCATGTGCCGTCATCCAATTCATTTGTTTACAAATTTTTTGGCAAGGACCGGACGACGGAAATTCAGTTCCAGCTCCCTGGATTACGCACGGAATATTTCAAGGCTGATGGCAAACACATGACGATCTTCGCCGCTGTCACCCCGACCAATGAGAACCAAACGTCAGTAACCATCGTGACGTTTTGGAATCATCCTTTGATGACGCTGGTTCCGTCGTTTATTCGCCGCTGGATGGGAGAAACCTTCCTCGGCCAGGACCGTGATGCCGTCAATGCGCAACAAGTTGGTCTGGCTTATGATCCCAAGCTGATGCTAATCCACGACTCTGATATTCAGGCGAAATGGTATTTCAAGCTCAAAGACGCCTGGACCAAGCACCGCCAAACCGGTGCCACTTTTAAAAACCCTGTCAAACCCGCCAAATTGCGCTGGAGAAGCTGATGCCTGCCGAATTCCTCAATATCCTCCTCTTTGTCGCAATGGCCGCTGTTGTTGTGACATTGGGTTTTGGCCTTTACTCGCTGTTTCGCGGCGGCGAAGAAAATCGCTCGCGCTCCAACAAGCTGATGCGGCTGCGTGTGCTGCTCCAATTTGTCGCAATCATTGTTCTGATGACCGTCTATTACTTCAAGAACCAGGCGGGTGGTTGATTAACGCATCAACCCGACCAGATCACGTATGACAGCCTGCTGGCTGGCGGAGCCGCCATCGTTGAAAACAATTGCGATCGCGAGGTTTTCCTCCGGCATCATAACAAATTGCGCAAACCACATCGTGTTGGATCCGGCATGCAATATTACGGACCCGCTTAGCCCCCACCCCAGCGCATAATCGCCGCCGAACGGTGCGGTGTGCAGACGCTGCCAATTTTCCGCGCTGAGATAGGCGCTTTCAACGCCGTTTGCGCCCTCGATATGGGCGCCCAGATAGCGCGCCATGTCCGGTAGAGAAAGATGCACGGTCGCGCCCGGCCCCATGACAGGTGGATTATCGGCGAACGGTCCGGGTGGGACGGCGACAGGGCCGGTTATTGAAGCGCGATGGCCGCGTGGTTGATCGACGGTTTCGCTATCACCCGGGGCTCCAAAGCCCGCAGAATCCATTCCGAGGGGCTCGAAAACCTCACGACGCAGCAGATCCTCCCAGCTTTCCCCGGTAGCCTGCTCGATCATCGCGCCGGCGATAACGTAACCCGCATTCGAATAATGCATCGCACTCCCCGGAGTGGTCGACGGCTGTATTGAGAGAATACGCCCGGCATAATCCAGTCTTTGTTCGGACATCGGTCGGCCGGAAAGCCCCTCTCCCATAAAGGTCAACATGGAGGGCTGATCGACATTCGCAACAAGTCCGGCGCGATGGCTGAGCAAGTGCAAAAACGTCATATCGAAATAGGCGGGATCGATGCCTTGGACATGAGTGCCGAGACGCTGCTCGATCGTATCGTCCCAAGCGATATCGCCGCGCTCTACCAGACGGGCGATAAGCGTCGCGGTCATGGATTTGGTGTTGGATCCGATATGCCAAAGGTCATCGGAGGTTACAGCGTTATCGCCACCGCTTTCGCGCAGACCTGCGGTCCGGATCATAACCTCGCCATCCTTCCAGCGCACCGCACCGATCGCGGGAGAACCGGATGCCTCCAACGCCTGTTCGATGGCGGAGCGCTCATCTTCATCCTGGGCCAAGGCAGGACAACCAAATCCAAAAGATGCAGCAAGAAGCGCCAGAATTGGTGCCATCCGTTTCCGTAAATTTCGATCAAACATGTATGCCCCCAACAAATTTCTCATCGTCGCTCTCGCCGTACCGCACATGAAGCGCTAAACATCAGCCATGGTCAGGCTCACAAAAATATATACCCGCACCGGCGATGCCGGTGAAACGCGGCTCGGCGATATGTCGGCTACCACCAAACATGATCCGCGCGTGGATGCCTATGGGGATGTTGATGAAACGAATTCCTCCCTCGGCATGGTTCGGGCCAATTTGCATCACGGGGATGAGCTTGACGGCATAATCGGCCGAATCCAAAACGACCTGTTTGATGTCGGAGCGGATTTGTGTGTTCCCGAAAGCGATGCGAAGCTGGAATACGAACCACTCCGGGTAGTCGCCAGCCAGGTCCAACGGCTTGAAGCCGACATCGATACTCTCAACGCCCGGCTCGAGCCGCTGGAATCATTTATTTTGCCCGGTGGTAGCGAGGTTGCGGCGCGCTTGCATATGTCGCGGACAATTTGCCGCCGTGCCGAACGCAAGGTCTCCGGGCTGGTGGCGGATGGGGCAGCGATCAACCCGTCAGTTCTGATCTATCTTAACAGACTATCAGACTTGCTGTTTGTTGCCGCACGCATTGCCAATAATAACGGGCATGATGATGTGTTGTGGGTGCCGGGCGGCGAACGCTGATAGGTTGCCGACTACAAGTTTTCGTCATCGGGGTATTATCAAGCCGCAGGTTGAGTAAACTCATGGGGTATTTTCATCTTTGGAGTTACCGATGTCCCGCACGATTATCCTGGCCCTGGCGGCCTCTCTTCTCGGCACCGCACCCGTTTTGGCGCAGGCTGTAGAATACGAATTTGACAAGAGCCACACTATTATTCGTGCCAGCTGGGACCACCAGCAATACTCCACGATGTCGCTGCAGCTGACCGATTATGACGGTACGCTGTCGCTGGACCTGGAAAACCCGTCCAATTCCGCAGTCGACATCACCTTCAATTTGATCGACGGAATATGGCCCGGCGCGCATCATGATCGTTTTATTGCGCACCTTAATTCCGCAGACTTTTTCGAAACGGCGGTTAATCCGACCGCGCACTTTGTTGCAACTGGATTTGAGACGAGTGACGGAACCCAAGGCGTCATGTCGGGCGACCTGACCATGAACGGGATAACTAATCCCGTAGCGCTCGATGTCACGCTTAATCGGGTCGGCGAAAACCGTGGCCGGGCCAAGCTCGGCTTTACGGCCACGGCCACTCTCACTCGTTCAGAATGGGATATGGCCTTCGCCGTTCCACATATTCCCGACGATATTGAGCTCTATATCGGCATGGAAATTCTCTCATTGAGCGAATAGGCATTTGATTGCATCCCGGGTTTTCTGGTTCTGGCATCGGGCCAAACCGGGGGTGCACCACGCTTCGACTTGTCTGCCTGCTTGTTCTTGTAAGCGTAATGTCGAGCGCTCCGACGAGCGCGCAACATACCCCGAATCCTGCCCTTGTCCGCGCCGATTGCGACTGTCCAGATATCGACGTCGTCCTTCTGATGAATGCGATCTCGGCGTATTCCCGCCGTCTGCAGATCTACCGCAATAGAAATAGCGGGGCGCTGGTTAAGCATGCCGGGGCGTATTTTGATTGGGAGACGCCCGACAATCCTGGACAGGAGGCGGTCGCTGGCCTGCTCCGATTGCCAGCGCGCAAGATGCGATTTCCAGCGAACGACAGCCTTGTCTGGCTGCCTGCTCAAACCAGAGTGAACAGAGCGCGGGAGCCCGATCGATCTGTCAGCCCTCGGGCGTGATAGGGCGCATGAGCTATCCTGGTGCAACGCAGCAGCTCTACCCGCCAGGCGATCCGCGTCGGTCTGACTAAATGTTTGGTCGATTCAGCAGATGGAAAAGTAGTTGCCCGGGCTAAGTAGGTTCAGCAAAAATGTTGTGACGCGGGCTTTGAACAGAACGATATCCGCTAACAGTAAAATGATGACGCCCAAGAATACCGCATAGCTCCACCCCCAATAGTCGCTGAACAACACAGCCAAAAACCAGTTTTGCCCGAAAACATACCAGCTGATGGCGAGTCCGGTGGAGACCAAAAGCAACGAAGACACTGGGACCAGGTGAGCGGCGGCCTTCCCGCGAAACGCCGCTATCAGCGCGGCGAGGAACATTACCAAGAAGGTAGAGCCAGAGAAAACTCTCAACTCCCCCTTCAGCGCGTTGACGATGTCCGCATATTCCCGACCAATAAAGCCGCGCAATTGTTCTAGGCGAATTCCATAACGCTCAATTTGTGCTTCATAAAAGCCTCGAATACTGTCCTCGACCTCCGCGCCACGCTGACAATCGCCCTCGCAAATTTGTGAAACAATATTACCAACAAATTCCGGCAATCCGGCCTCCAGTGCGAGCCGAGCGTTCGCGATTCTCTCCTCGAAACGAGAGGATAGGCGGCCAGCCAGACTCTCTGCTGTTGAAAGCACGGAATCGACCTCGTCGCTCTGCAGCCGGGTTTCGAGTTTCTCCTGGACGCGATCTACGGCGTAATCGCGGATTTTGATATCCAGATCATCCGGTGCAAATTGAACAAGCAAAAGCAACACCCCAAACACCAGTGCGCCTAGAGACGATGTAACAAAATTGAACCATTGAAATCGACGAAGCAAGTTAGCAGACACGCATTCCCCCAATACCTGTAACCGTCAGAATCTCGACACTAACAGGGCCAAGCCGCGGTGCAATAACCGGATGCAATGTGAGACTTGGCAACCAATATCGAGCGCGATTGGCATGTCCGCGACACTTCCATGGCGAGGAGCGGCAACGACAAATTATTTCGGTGCGTCCAACTCCAGTACACCGACACCGCAAATTGACCTACACGTCAGCTAATGCGCCGCATTGACTTGGTGTGCTAGCAATGGCTATTTCGGGCGATATCCTTCCTCGGGCGCGCGGTTTTGTGCGCCAAATTATTCGGAGCCATGGCATGAAGATTCTCGTCCCCGTCAAACGGGTCGTCGATTACAACGTGAAGGTCCGCGTCAAACCTGATCAGACCGGTGTCGACCTCGCTAATGTAAAGATGTCCATGAACCCTTTCTGTGAGATCGCTGTTGAAGAAGCGATCCGCCTGAAAGAAAAGGGCGTTGTCACTGAAATCATCGCGGTTTCCGTGGGGCCAACCCAGGCCCAGGAGACGATCCGAACGGCGCTCGCCATGGGTGCTGATCGCGGGATTTTGGTGCAGACGGACGATATGGTCGAACCCCTCGCCGTCGCGAAACTCCTCAAGGCCATTGTCGACGCCGAATCGCCAGAGCTGGTGATGATGGGCAAGCAGGCCATTGATGACGATTCAAACCAGACCGGCCAGATGCTCGCTGCGCTGCTGGACTGGCCGCAAGGCACATTTGCCTCGGAAGTGGTGATTGCTGATGGCAAGGCTGCTGTCACGCGTGAGATTGATGGCGGTCTTCAGACCATCTCGATCCAGCTGCCGGCCGTTGTGACCACAGATTTGCGCCTCAATGAGCCCCGCTATGCGTCGCTACCGAACATCATGAAAGCCAAGCGCAAGCCAATTGATGTGAAGGCTCCTGGCGATTACGGCGTCGATATCGCACCGCGCCTTGACGTTCTCAAAGTGGCCGAGCCTGCCAAGCGCGAGGCCGGCATCATCGTCGAAACCGTCGCTGAACTGGTCGACAAGCTGAAAACCGAAGCGGGAGTGCTCTGATCATGGCTGTTCTGATTATTGCCGAACACGATAATGCCGAACTCAATGATGCGACCCGCGCTGTTGTGACAGCCGGTGCTGCGATGGGCGGCGAAATACATGTGCTGGTTGCCGGCTCCAACGCCCAGGCTGTTGCCGATGCTGCTGCCAAGCTGGACGGTGTTTCCAAGGTATTGCACGCCGAAGCTGATGTTTTTGCCAAGCCGACTGCGGAAGCGCTCGATGCATTGGTGACCCCTTTAATGGATGGCTATGACGCTGTCCTCGCTGCGGCAACAACTACGGGCAAGAACTTCATGCCTCGCGTTGCAGCACGCCTCGACGTCATGCAGATCTCAGAGATCACCGCCGTTGAAAGCGCTGACACATTTGTCCGCCCGGTCTTCGCCGGCAATGCGATGATGACGGTCAAATCGTCCGACGCAAAGAAAGTCATCACGGTTCGCCCGACGACGTTCGCCAAGGCGGGTGATGGTGGCTCTGCTGCGATTGAAGACCTGGCGGCCTCTTCCGGTCCGTTCAAGTCGGAATTTGTCTCGGAAAACCTCTCCCAGTCGGATCGTCCCGAGCTGACCGCGGCCAAGATCGTCATTTCCGGCGGTCGCGGCATGCAGTCCGGCGACAATTTCCACATGCTCGATTCAATCGCCGACAAGCTGGGAGCCGCCGTTGGTGCCTCTCGCGCAGCGGTGGATGCGGGCTTTGTGCCGAACGATTATCAGGTCGGCCAGACCGGCAAGGTCGTGGCTCCGGATCTTTATATCGCCGTCGGTATTTCCGGCGCAATCCAGCACCTCGCCGGCATGAAGGATTCAAAAGTCATCGTCGCCATCAATAAGGACGAGGACGCGCCGATCTTCCAGGTCGCCGATTACGGCCTGGTGGCAGATCTGTTTGTGGCGCTGCCCGAGCTGGATGCCGCACTGGGCTAGTCTGGCGCGACATCGACATAAAAACGCCCGGCTGAATCAGCCGGGCGTTTTTGTTTGTGCGAAAGGTTGTCAGTAATTTCGCATGGCGGCCCGGATAAGCGCAATCGCCTCATCGCTGTCCCACTCGGCCGGGGCAGGCACGCGCCCGATTTCATTTCCGAGACGGTCATAGAGAATAGACATCGGAAGACCGAGTGCACCGACACGGTTCGGACTGGCCAAACTGGGATCATGAATCAAGGGCAGATTGTCGAGCGACATCCGCTCGTAAAAACCGCGCGCATCCTCAACCGAAGCATCAAGTGAAATCGTCACCACATCAAAATCATCGCCACCCAGCCGGGCCTGCAAGCGACTCAAAGCAGGCATTTCCTCGACACAGGGGCCACACCAGGTCGCCCAGAAATTTACCAGAATGACTTTACCGCGAAAATCTGCGAGGAGGATTTCCTCGCCGCCTCCCCCGAGATATGCGATATCAGGCTGAGCTGGAACTTCGTCCAACGTTCGGAAAACACTCATCTCTCCAGTGGCATAACTGTCTAAAGCGCCATGATTTCCACTGCTCATTCCACCTATTGCCCAGGAGAGGAATGTCACGATGGCAATAACGGTCATTGCTATCAGCGCATATTTCAGTAGTGAGGTCTTCAATTCTTTCGTCACCACAATAAATCACCTTCTTCTAATCCATCGGCAGGAAACACATGTCAGACGATACCAAATCTGAGCGCCCGTCAAAATCTGCCGCCAGCGCCATGTGGGGCGGACGGTTTGCCCAAGGCCCCGCGGCGGTGATGGAAGCCATCAATGCCTCGATCAATATCGACCAGCGCATGGCCGAGGAAGATATCGCCGGCTCGTTAGCGCATGCAGCAATGTTGGGTGCAACCGGCGTTATTTCAAGCGACGATTCCGCGACGATACAGCGCGGCCTGGAACACGTACGTGACGAAATCCGAGCCGGCGAACTTCAATGGTCGCCCGCGCTGGAAGATGTTCACATGAACATAGAGGCGCGACTGAAGGAGGTCATTGGAGATGCGGCCGGCCGCCTGCACACCGCGCGCTCACGCAATGACCAGGTAGCGACAGACTTTAGGCTTTGGTTGCGTTCTGCCTGCGACCGGATCGATGTGATGCTCGTTGATTATCAACGGGCTCTGGTCGCGCAGGCCGAAGAGCATGTTGATCAGGTGATGCCGGGTTTCACCCATTTGCAAACCGCCCAACCGGTCTCATTAGCCCACCATCTTCTCAGCTATGTTGAGCTGGCCGAGCGCGATCGTGGCCGGTTTGCCGATGCGCGCCGCCGTCTCAATGAGAGTCCGCTCGGTTGTGCTGCACTCGCCGGTACGGCATTTCCGATAGACCGTGACATGACCTCAAAATCGCTGGGCTTCGACCGACCGATGGGCAATTCGCTCGATGGTGTCGCGGCACGGGACTTCGCGCTTGAAGTTCTGAGTGCGGCATCGATCTGCGCCGTAAACTTATCGCGGTTCGCCGATGAGATCGTACTTTGGTGCACGCGACGTTTCGGTTTCGCCAGCCTGTCTGATGCCTGGTCGACAGGCTCCTCGATCATGCCACAGAAGCGCAATCCGGATGCGGCAGAGCTCGTCCGAGCCAAACCCGGTCGGATTATTGGGTCTCTGACCGGCCTGCTGACCGTCATGAAGGGGCTGCCACTTGCCTATTCGAAGGATCTGCAAGAAGACAAGGCGCCGACCTTTCAGGCTATTGATGATCTTGAATTGGCTCTGTTGGCGATGGCCGGCATGGCAGGCGACCTGACTTTCAATGGTGCGGCAATGGAAGCGGCCGCCGGAGAAGCCTATTCGGATGCAACCGATCTGGCTGACTGGGTGGTGAGAGAGCTGGGCAAGCCTTTCCGGGACGCTCACCACATCTCCGGATCGATCGTGAAAGCGGCTGAAGACCGCAATGTGACCCTCAGCGATTTGCCTCTTAAGGTGATGCAATCCGTTGAACCAGGGATCGACGAACGGATCTTTTCAGTGTTGAGTGCTCGAGCTTCGATGGAGAGTCGCACCAGTTATGGCGGCACATCGCCGGTGCGAGTTCGAGAACAAGTGGCCGCCTGGAAATTACGGCTGTCGGCAGGAGAGTCTTAGACATGAAACGCGTAACGAGTTTTATTCTTGTGGTGCTCAGCGCCTTGGTCGTTTCCGCCTGCGGCATGCGCGGCGATTTGGAAAGGCCGCCACCAATCTGGGGCGATGCGCCTGAGCAGGAAAGCGCGGAAGAGAGCGAAAACTAGACCCGACCGCAAATCAATGCCGTTCGGGCCGGATCTTTCGACAATGCGATCGATTCTGATTTTGTTGAATGTGGAGGCTTGTCGCCGGTGCGGCCATCGCCATGGCCAACATCAAGGACAGCCTGGCACACAAAGATAATTTTGAACCGACAACATTTCACATCACGGAATTGGCGTCAGGCTGTGTTAACCAGCCCCACAATGCTATTACCTAGGCCTTCCTGCGCCAATCATCGATCAACCGATCTGGCAAACATGCCGTGATCTCAACTCACAAAATGGTAATGCATCCGCGACTGGTTGCCGGCAAATGTCGTGTTACCTTAAGCCATGCGCCGTACACCGCTCATCGCCGCCTGGCTGTCCCTCGTCTGGGAACGCGCCGTGCCCGTACTCTGGCCTGGATTGGGCTGGCTGGGTGTCTTTGCGATTCTGGCCCTATTGGGATTGTGGGAGCGGGTCGGTGATCCCGGCCGAGCCATTTACGCATTCGTCTCCCTCGGCGGAGCTGTCTGGATCACTCGCGCACCGGTACGGAGCTTTGTCTGGCCTGACAAAGAAACGCTCGCTCGACGCGTCGAGGAAGATTCCGGCATTGATGCGCGCCCCCATGAGGCGCTGATCGATTCGCCGCCAGGCAATGATCCGATTGAGCTGAAAATTTGGACCGAACATCAGCGTCGTATGGCGGAACGCCTGAAACTCGCCCATGCCCGCCGCCCCAAAGCCGCCTGGGCGCGTCTCGACCGATGGGCATTACGGGGCACGATGGCGTTAATGCTGACTGTATCCTGGTTGCTCGCGGGCCCGTCGGCAACCGATCGGCTTGACGAAGCCTTCTCCCTATCTCCCATTACCGCAGGCGGCGAACCCGTTAGCCTCGATGCATGGATTGATCCTCCAGCCTATACCGGTCGCGCACCTATTTTTCTTTCGGAGGACGAAACACAGGCTGAAATCCCGGCTGGCTCGATATTTATAACGCGTATCGCCGGTAGCCGTCACACGCCTAATTTGACAAGACGCGACAGTGCCGGATCCGAACGGGCCGATCCGACGGAAATCGGAGACAATGTTTGGGAAGCGCGACTTCCCGTCACCGAAGATGCCAATCTACGACTTCGCGCCGGTGGCACCCGCCAAACCTGGACATTGACCACGATCGCTGACTTGGCACCGGATGTCCGCATTCTAGCGGTCCCCGATGCGACCGCCAGCGGCGAATTGGATATCCAGTTTTCTGTCACTGACGACTATGGTGCGACCCGCTATGCGCTGGAATTTCGCCCGGAAGACGATACCGACGCCGCGTGGGACGTCTTGGAAATTACACCGGGTGGTGTCGCCACGCTGGATCCTGATACCGGCATACGCACTTTGCTTGAAACCGCTCAACATCGCCTCGCCGGAACACGTGTTAGTATACGCGTGATTGCGGAAGATGCCGGTGGTAATATCGGTCGTTCACCGGAACTCGGCATCACGCTGCCACGTCGTGTTTTCCTGGATGCGCTGGCCCGCGCGGTTGTGGAGCAACGGGCGGTGCTGCTCAATGTCGAAGAAAGCTACCGCCCTCTTGAAGATCGCGCCGTCATCTATGCGGACGAAATGCTGCCAGGTCCGAACTATCTCTATGACGAACCACAGCGACGGATAGAACGCGCTCCGGATGCTATTCAAGACGTTGCGCGTTCCATGGTGGCGATCACGGATGCGCCGGAATATTTCTTTGACGATCAGGTTGTCTATCTAACCCTCCGCGAAATTGTGCACCGGCTCCAGCGCGCCCGTGATCGAGACGCGCTGGGCTTTATCGAGGATGACTTATGGGCGATTGCGTTGCGCGCTGAACTTGGCTCGCTCGCGGACGCTGAAGCCGCCTTGCGCGCAGCTGAACGGGCTCTGATGGAGGCTCTGGCGCGGGGCGCCGATGAAACCGAGCTGGCAGCCTTGTTTGAAGCTTTTCAGGAGGCGATGGATAATTACATGGCGGCTCTGGCACGCGAAGCCGTTGAAGATGGTAATCTTGCCGAGGGCGGTGGTCAGACATTTGACCAGAGCGGGTTGCAGGAAATGTTGGACGCTCTTCGCGAAGCAGCAGAGCTCGGCGATACTGCGGATGCGCGCGAGGCGCTGGCCGCCCTGTCAGAACTGCTGCGTAATATGCAAATGCAAGCGGCAATGGGCGGAGAGGGAGGCGATCAGGACGATCCCATTTCGGAGGCCATCGCCCGCGCGCTGGAGGAATTGGGCGACGTGATCGGTGAGCAACGTGAGTTGCAGGACCAAACATTCGGCCTAACCCAGGACCAACAAGGCGCAGGACAACCACAACCCCAGGGCAATGGTCAGCCTGGTCAGCAGGACGGAAACACACCTCAGACCCTGGCAGAAAATCAGGAAGGTGGCGCGTCCCGAACCCAAGCGCTGGCTGAAATGCAGGCCGAACTTGCCGATCGCTTGAGACGCTCCCAGGAGGCGTTGCCGAATGGCGGCGAAGATGCTCTGTCCAATGCGGCCCAGGCCATGGAGGACGCACAACAGTCTCTACAGGACGGAAATGCCGATGGCGCTTTGGCTGCGCAAGAGGAAGCGCTGGCAGACCTACGAGCCGGTGCGGAAGAATTGGCGCGTGACCTGCTCGAACGCATGCAGGACGGCCAGGAAGGTGAAGGACGTGGCGAGGAAGAAGATCCGCTGGGCCGTCCCTCTGACGGTGCGTTTGCTGACGGTTCGAGTGTCGAAATTCCTGACGAGATGACGCGCGCACGCGCGCGAGAAATTCTCGATGAACTCCGTCGACGTTCCGCCCAAACCGGGAGATCCCAGGAAGAACTCGACTATATCGAGCGATTACTCGACCGGTTCTGATTTTCCATTTCACACAGTCATGGTCGACTAATGAGGCTCGGGGGTTTCCGTGCGCTCGATTTGGCTGTCCTCAGCCGCTGAATCTTGAGATCCATCTTGCGCACGGCCGTTGGCTTGCTCAATTGCAGGTGCCGGTGGTCGCGTGGCGCCGACCAAAACAACCTCAGCTTCAACAGATTGCGGCGGTGGGTCGCTCACGATTGATCGAAATTCGAGAACCTCCCCAGCCGACAAACGACCGCTTTGTAGTGGGATCGTCCATTCCAATAACGATTCCCCACTATCGTCTTTCAGCAAAGCCCTGACCGTCGGTAGGGATCGTGCACGACGGTCAAAATTCCTGATCGACCCCTCAATCACCACCAATGGCACGCCATGCTCACTTTCACGCGTAATCGTCAGCTCACCAATCGAAAAACCAAATGGGTTCACTTCAGCGCCAACAACCGCGTAGGCGGACGAAGCGCGCGGCCATAGCGTCACGACATCAACACGGAACACCCAGGCCGTCATCAGAAGTAAGGCACACACCGTGGCCAAGCCGCCCCAGGCGCCTCCCGCCGCCGCGGCAGACATCGTCCGACGCTTAGCCGCCTCGCGTTCGCGGAAGGCCTCGTGCGGTTTCACTTCCTCTTCAACCGCGGAGTCTTCAGCATCGACGCTACCGCCGCCATCCGCCGCTTCCAAAGCTGGTAAATCTGCTGGATTTTCTAGCTCTGCGGTCCAAGTGTGGCCACACGATGCGCAGCGCACACGTCGACCGACACCGTCAATCGCACTAGGGTTAGCGCGATAACGCGTGGCACATGCCGGACAGCTAAGTACAATGCTCATATGAGTCGCTAACGCCTTACCAAACCCGCCTGAGCCCATGGAGAATTTCCATAGTCCCGAGTCACACACAATTTTCGCCCAGTTCGTCTGAACCCGTGGTCCGCTTCGACAATGTCGGTATGCGATACGGACCGGGACCGGAAGTTCTGCGCGATTTGTCTTTTGATTTACCACGCGGTTCTTTCCAATTCCTCACCGGACCGTCTGGCGCTGGAAAAACTTCACTGCTGCGCTTGATTTATCTGGCCGCCCGCCCATCTCGCGGGCTTGTTTCATTTTTTGGTCGAGATTCAAGCACTTTGCCACGCGCCGAGCTTCCTTTGCTGAGGCGACGCATAGGCGTGGTCTTTCAAGAATTCAAATTACTCAACCATCTCAGTGTATTCGATAACGTTGCCCTACCTCTACGGGTATCTGGACGCCAGTCATCAGACTATGCAGAAGACGTGATTGAATTGCTCAATTGGGTTGGTTTGGGCGACAAAATCACGGCTTCACCCGCCACATTATCCGGCGGTGAAAAACAACGTGTTGCGATCGCCCGCGCCGTTGTGAATCAGCCGGAAGTCCTGATCGCCGACGAGCCGACCGGGAATGTCGACCACGAAATGGGTATGCGCTTGCTGAGATTATTCGTCGAACTTAACAAGCTTGGCACCACGATCGTGCTCGCCACACATGACTTGCAATTGGTCCGAATGCTGGATGCCCCCGTTATGACCCTGTCAAATGGGCATTTGCACATTCGCCCGCCGCGCAGTGAACGCTCCGTCTCTGGCGGTGACGCCGATTCGCCAATTCCTTCGCCCCTAGCCGTTCGCGAGGCGGTCGAATCTGGCGCGGCGTTCGAGACCGATTTACATTCGGATCAGAGCGAGGACACGCCATGACCATTGCCGATCAAAGCGGTCAGCAGGTGTCCGGGCCATTATTGCCGCCCGATGGCGGACGCGATCGTCCTCTTTTTTTGGTGGCGGCGATCCTGGTTTTCCTCGCCTGCCTTTCGGCTCTGGGCGCTCGAGGCGCCTGGCAGGCCTCACAACAATGGACGTCGGACCTCGAATCCAGCCTGACAATTCAAATTCGTCCCGTTGAGGGACGTGACGCAGACGCAGATGCCCAAGAAGCGGCCCGGATCGCGCTGACCGTCCCCGGTATTGACAAAACAGTGGCTCATGATCGCACCCACGCCGAAGCGCTATTGGCGCCTTGGCTGGGGCAAGACAATTTGCCCGATGATTTACCACTGCCCCTGATAGTTGATGTGGAATTGGCTAGGAATGAAGCCCCTCCCCTAGACGCGTTGCAAAGCGCGATGGATGCGGCAGGGTTACCTGCCAGCGTTGACGATCACGGCCGCTGGATTGACGCGGTGCGGACCTCTGCCCGGTCCGCCCAAACGCTGGCTCTGTCATTGTTGGCATTGCTGACCGCAGCCGCTGCGGCGGTCGTCGCCTTCGCTGCACGCGCCAGCCTGGTGGCCCGGCTGGATGTGACCGATGCCCTGCATTTATGCGGTGCGGAGGACAAATTCATCGCGCAGCTTTTTCAAACACGCTTTTTTCTGTTGGGGCTGAAAGCCGGAGCTGCCGGCGCTTTGGTGGCGGCGCTGGTGTCGATGCTCGTTTCTATGGGTGAAAGCCCTGCAGATATGGCATTTTTCTTGCCTAATTGGCGTTTGGATACGATTGAAATCGGATTGCTAATCATCGCACCGATACTCGCGGGACTCACCGCCGCATTATCTGCTCGATTAGCGGTAACGGCGGATCTGCGGGATCGATGGTGAATAGCCTAATTGCGGCCTATATCCTGGTGGATATTGACGTCAGGTTTGCAGTTAAAACAGGTCACGGAGACGGCATGACGGGGGTAGTTTCATGAACCGATTGTTGGGTGCTCTAAGGGCATTCTCCTTCGTATTTGTGATGGGCGGCTTAATTGGCTTTGGCGCATTTTCCGGACTGGTGTCCGGATTTGATACGCCAGATGCCAGTCTTCGCGCTGATGCGATTGTAGTTTTGACCGGCGATACGGGTCGGCTGGCCACCGGCGGTGAACTCTTCCGTTCTGGCACATCACCGCAATTACTGATTTCCGGCGTTCACGCGTCCGTCACAGCTCAAGACATTCAAGAGCAGACCGGCGTCAGTGATCGCCAGTTTAATTGCTGTGTTGAATTGGGTCGCGAAGCTGCTGATACAGCGGGCAATGCTCTGGAAACCGCCGAATGGGTGAACGCAAACGGTTATCAAAGCTTGATCATCGTGACCTCAGACTATCATCTGCCTCGCAGTATGTTGGAGATGGGAGCTTTGATGCCTGAATTGGAATTGATCGCAGTGCCTGTCCGCACTAACCCACCGTGGCGTGACCTGGGCACCGCGCGTCTCTGGCTGCAGGAATATGCCAAATTTGCTGCCGTGTGGATGTATCAGGAACACCGACAAACCCGGAATAATTCATGACAATAGTGCGCTCTGCCATTTTTCTCATCTACATGTATTCGGCGCTGATTATCGTCGGCATTATCGGGTTACCCGTCTTGCTGGGCCCCCGAATTTGGGTGCGCAAGTGGGTTCGTGGTTATCTCTCAATGACCCTGTTTGGACTCCGTTGGATTTGCGGTGTGACCTATGAGGTTCGCGGGCTGGAACATCTTCCAAGGGGGGGGGCTCTGGTCGGATCCAAGCATATGAGCATGTGGGAAACTATCGCTTTCTGGTCGATCCTGCCCGACCCGGCAATTATCTTGAAACAATCTTTATCTTTCATTCCGGTGTTTGGCTGGTTTGCCATGGGTCTTGGCAATATCAAGGTCGACCGTGCCGGTGGGGCCAAAGCGCTGCGAGCCATGCTTCAAGCCGCGGAACAACGCGGGCAAGAGGGCCGTCAAATTGTGATTTTTCCCGAGGGCACGCGTGTTCAAGCGGGAGAAAGGCCTGACCTGAAACCCGGAATCGCCGGACTTTACAAATCCATGAAGGTGCCGTGCGTTCCTGTTGCGCTGAATTCCGGTGTGTATCTCAGAAAATATTGCGGTCTGCGAAAGCCAGGAACGATTATTGTCGAATTTCTCGAACCCATACCGCCCGGCATGGACAAATCACCCTTTCTTGAAACCCTTCACACCCGCATCAATACGGCAACCGATGCACTGCTTCGTGAAGACGGTGTCCTGCCGGGAGCCTCATCATGACATCTCGCATTCGTTACATGTTCATTGGCGGCGGGTTGGTTTTACTGTTTGTCATTTATACGGTGATCTGGATGATGGCGAAGGAGCGGATCAAGGAAGAGGTGACGCTTTGGATCAACCAGCAGGCTGAGATTGGATACACAATTGAGCCGGAATCCATCCGGGTCTCTGGTTTTCCCTATCGGTTTCGTATTAGTGCGGAAAATATTTACATCGCCCTGCCCGAGCGAGATGGCGGTTGGAATGCCCGAATAGAACACGCGATGGGCGACGCAATCGTGTGGGACCGGTCGCACTGGATTTTTCAGCTGGGTGGGACAATCACCTATAATTCCGTCGGCGAAAATGCCCAAAGCCTTCAGATCAATGCCGATGGAATTGCCTTCAGCCAACGCCGAGACCCCGACGGAAACACAATTCGGATTGGTGGCGAACTCTCCAACATGGCGATCAATTCTCTGAGCGGTCCAGCGCCCGAGATTAGCTTTGTTGAGCGCGCCCTGTGGTCGGCGGAAATCATGCCAGATGACTCCCTGCTCGCACAATTTGATATCGCCGGATTAGCCCCCAATGCCCTCGCGCTGGAGCCACAAGTGGCAATGGCCTTTGGGACGAGCATCCAGCGTGTCCGTCTAAACGCAAGTGTTCAGCAATGGACAGCTCTTGCTACGCAGGGTGATACGCGTGAGTGGGCGCTGGCCGGCGGACTTGTTGACGTGACAGCAGCTGAGCTTGAATGGGGTGCCGCCAATATCACCGGTAATGGAGTCTTTGATCTGGACGACCGGTCCCGCCTGCAAGGCAATTTGACGGTGAATGTCACCGATCCTGACACGCTGGCCGACACCCTGGTTGCTGCGGATCTGGCGTCTGCCGAAAGTGGCCAAGCCTTACGGTTGGCGGCCATGATGGCGCCACGCGGCCCTGAGGGCTCCTCATTGTCCTTCCGAATTCAGAACGAGATTGTCTATCTCGGGCCCATTCCGCTGGGCCGTTTAGGCGGGACGCCCCAGGACTGACCCAACGCCAAACGGTCGTTTTTAGCCGGCCATGAATTGACCAAGCGCCTCAACCAAAAGTCGATTTTCGGTCTCGGTCCCGACGGTTGCGCGAAGCGCATTTGGCAGACCATAGGGCTGAACCGGACGAATAATCAGCCCTTGTGATGTCAGAAATGCGTCTGCGTCCGCGGCTGTTTTTCCGGTCGTTTCAGGGAAATGGATGAGCACAAAATTACAAACACTTGGAGTCACTTCCAGACCCATGCCGCCGATTTGCTGACGCAAATATTTCACCCACTCTTCATTATGCTCCGCGGACCGCTGCATGAAATCGCGGTCTGCAATCGCAGCCGTTCCCGCCTCAATCGCGGGCATGTTGACGTTGAAGGGACCCCGCACACGATTGAGCACATCGATGATAGCGCTCGATCCATAGGCCCAACCAAGTCGGGCCGCCGCGAGGCCGTGGATCTTTGAAAACGTTCGCGTGACGATCACGTCGTCGCGTTCACGGGCGAGCTCAATCCCGGCCGTATAGTCGGCCTCATCGACAAACTCGGCGTAAGCGGCGTCCACCACCAGCAGGGTGGTTGATGGCAAAGCATCTCGAAGACGGCGCACTTCGTCACTGGAGATGTACGTTCCGGTCGGATTATTGGGATTGGCAAGGAAAACGATGCGTGCATCGTCGCCCGCTGCAGCGATTATCGCATCCACATCGGAACGATAATCGGTCTCGGGTGCCGACACCAATGTCGCACCACATTGCATAGCCACCAGCCGATAGACCAAAAATCCGTACTGTGATTGCACAACCTTGTCGCCTGGATTGAGGTAGGCGCGCCCGAGCAATTGTAACAACTCGTCGGAGCCCGTCCCGCAGACAATATGCTCTGCTTCCAGGCCTTCTTCGCGTGCGATGGCCTCGCGTAATTTCGTGGCCCCACCATCGGGATAAAGATGCAGATTTGCTTTGCTGGCCTCAAATGCTGCCGCGGCTTTATCAGAACACCCCAAGGCGTTTTCGTTGGACGATAATTTTATCGGATTGGCGATGCCCGGGGCATCGGTAGCGCCGGGCTTGTAGGGACGAATGTCGAGAATGCCGGCGCGAGGTTCGATGGCCATGTGGGTTCACCTGTCTGAGGAATAGGTCCGTGTCTGCCGAGGAGATAGCGCGGAGACGGGGCGTCCTTCAAGTAGGCCTTTGCTGCGAAGCGCACCTGTGGCGCGCGGGGTCAGTGCTGCCGTGCGTTTAATAGCTTCGGCTAACACAACGCCACCGAGACCGGGCCAAGCCTTTTCACCCACCGACTCCCAGAAGTTTGAAGTCCTCTCACCGGTCGACCATCTCCACGGTGGCGCGTAGAGTGCGCGGGACCAGGCCGAGACTTCAAACATTGCGCCCTCGAGCAATTGGCTCAACTGACCCTTGGAGAAGGGTCGCCCATGTCCAAACGGTGTCGAGTCAATCCGCGCCCAAATACCCGAACGTGATGCCGTCACGATCACAATCCGGCCCTGGGGGGCCAAGACGCGCCAAACTTCCCGTAGGATCGCATTCAGAGCGTCCGCCTCCTCCAAGGCGTGAATCAGTAACACGCGGTCAAACATGGCATCGGGAAAGGGCAAATGCGTTTCATCCGCCAGGACGGCGGTTGACAATGCGTCAGACTGAATCACCGCTCCCTGCCCGGCAGGCATCAAAGAAACACAGCGCCGCGCCTTTTCCTTGCAAGGTTGCAGATAGGGGGTGGCGAATCCTAGCCCTATAACATCAAGCCCGGTCACATCGGGCCACAACGCCTCTAGCCGCCGTGAAATCATTCGGCGCGCGGCCTCACCTTGGCGGCTGCGATAAAAACGATCCAGATCGAGGGCATCTCGCCGCAAAGTGCAATCTCCGTTAGAGGTCTTCAAAATAAAGTGCGTCAGGGTTTCGTTTTACGCACGCTAAACCATGCCTTGTAGTTATAGTACCCGTTTAGCACTCTTTCGAACCCTATCAGAATATCGCCCCGCCCTCACCGGCGTCACAACACTTTCGAGCACAGCACAGAGCACTCATGACCGAATTGCAAATCCGCCAATTTCCCTGCCTCAACGATAATTACGGCTTTTTGATTCACGACCCTGATAGCGGTGAAACCGCCTGTATCGACACGCCGGATCCTGAAAAAATACTCGCAGAAGCGGCTGCTGCGGATTGGCGGATCACTCAAATCTGGAATACGCATCACCATTTCGATCATGCGGGAGGGAATGCGGCGTTGGTAGCAGCGACCGGTGCCCAAGTTATCGCGGCCAAATATGACAATCACCGTATCGAGAATATCTCTCGCGAAATTGCCGATGGCGATCATGTCGAGCTGGGCCAGTTTCGAGCAAAGGTGATGTTCACCCCTGGTCATACGCTGGGCCATATCGCGTATTATTTCCCCACAGAAAAAGCCGCATTTGTCGGCGACACCCTGTTTGCCCTGGGTTGCGGACGGCTATTTGAAGGCAGCCCGGCACAAATGTGGGATAGCCTGCAGAGTCTGGCGGCCCTGCCGGAAGAGACGCGGGTCTATTGTGCGCATGAATATACCCAAGCAAATGCGCAATTTGCCCTAACCGTCGATCCTGACAATGGCGACTTACGCGCCTATGCAACCTCAGTGGATGCCGAGCGGGCGCGGGGAGAGGCGACTGTGCCCACGACAATCGGTGCAGAAAAGGCGGCCAATCCCTTCCTGCGGCCCAACAATTCTGGCATTCGATCGCACCTTGGTCTGGCCGACGACATGAATGATGATGAAGTTTTCGCAGAAATTCGCCGCCGCAAGGACAGTTTTTAATGGCCAATATGACCGCCAAACAAATCGTCGAAACGCTCGATATGCAGCCTCATCCCGAGGGAGGCTGGTATTGCGAGACGTTTCGCGATGCCGAAGGCCCGACGGGTCGCGCTCAATCCACAGCGATTTTTTATTTGCTGGAAGCGGGACAAGTGTCCCATTGGCACCGTGTTGATGCGATTGAAATCTGGCACTGGCATGCCGGTGCGGCGTTGCGGCTGTCGATTAGCGACGACGGTCAAACGGCGCGGGAGATAATGCTGGGTCCCGATTTGCTGGCGGGAGAACGGCCACAGGGAATTGTCCCGAGACAGGCCTGGCAGGCGGCAAAGTCCACTGGAGCGTGGACATTGGTGGGCTGCACAGTGGCTCCGGGATTTGAGTTTGAGGGCTTTGAGATGGCCCCGCCAAACTGGGCACCAGGCAAGCCAGACTTAAACGAATAAGCTGACTAGGTGTCGGACCCGTCATTGAGGAGGGCTGCGGCGATGAAGTCAGAACTGGGCCGGCCGGCATAGCCATAACCCGGCGCAATCACAACGATGAGCGAATTGCCCAATTTGTAGGCCGCGGGTTGGTCACCGGTGGTGACATTAACGCGCTCAATCGTTCTCAACATGCTTCGGTTGGCCCGCGCTTTTTCGAAGGCGAGTTCGATGATGCGAAAACAATCATACTGAACTCCCAAACCTGCTCGAGGGGCCGCGGTATATTCCACCATCACAGACCGATTGAGCATGTCGGCGAGCTCATTCACCAGCTCTTCCGCCCGGTCGCGAACTTCATCGGGTGAGCGCGGTGATGGGGCTAAACCGCCAGCCGGGCTGGCATATTCGGCAATCACACCATCAGGCGCATCAGCGGGGAAATAGGTTGTACCACCGAGCGCGGTACTACGGATCACTTCTCGGCCTGTGTCTGTGACAAAAGAATTACCTCCGCCGGGCGCGCGATTGCCAAACAAGACAATGACCTCTGAGTCTTCATCATCGCGTTCGCGGAGGAGCGCAACTGTGTCGGAACGATCAAAGAGGAAGAATTCGCCGGTATCAACGCGTTGGAACCAACCGACAACGTCCTGGGCCCGTTCCTGCCCGAGCAAACGTTCCCTCAAGGGGTTTTGCCAACCCCACGCCGCACCGGCAAAAAGCACGGCGGCGAGTATCACAGTTATAAAACGCGTCATCCCGCACCCTGTCTCCCACTGCATCAGGGCGAATTTGGGGCAGCACTGTGACTCACTGCACAAAGATCCGTCCGACCGTTAAGACTTTCGTATCAAATCGAGCCAACCACAGCGGCAAACCGGCAAAAGTTAACAAAACACTACCGATTTGAACCGGAATCGTAGTTAACAGGCCCTTAAGACTTGGCACCCGACTTGCGACTGTATTGGCATGATGATTAGTCGCCATACTCCTGTCCCGACCTCGACCGCCCGGCGTATTGCGCCTGCGGCCGATGTGGCGTCTTCATCAGATGACCGTCCAGAGCAGCAAGAGCGTGCCCTCGTCCTTGTCCCGACCCGTCGTGATCAGAAGCCTCGCGCCAAGACCACGAATCGGGCCCGCAACGCTGCTTCGGAAGTTGTCACCCAAATCATCGCCGGTCCACAGCGCCGTGGCCTGAAAGCCGAGCCCAGCGAAATAAACCGCTACCGCCAAGCTTATGCGCAGGCTTCAACCCGACGCCCAGCTCCGGCCCCGCGCATGGAGCGTCGCGCCTGATGGATGGTTTTATGGGAAATGCCCGATTTGGGTACTGGCTGGATGTGTGCCTGGGTACGATTTTCGTGTTCTTGATCGCCTGACGGAACGAATGCTTCACCGACAAACAAAAACGCCGCCCCCGTGCGGGGGCGGCGCTTTGCTGTGCGCAGTGCGCTAAGCGTCTGACTTATTCGCCACCAACTGCGAGGTCGCGACGTGCAGCCACGATGGTGATGATGAAACCCGCCAACGTATCCATCAACGTCATCAGCATGATGAGGAAGAAGGTCGCCGTACCAAAGGCTGGCATAATCAAAAACAGGCCGAGTGCGACCACAAAGATCAGCATGGAAACTGCGTGATTGATAATCGTAGCTGTTCCGGAACCGGCGGCTTTCACCAGTTCGATGAACAAAAACAGCATACCCATAATGACCAGGACATCGCCCTGGGTCAGTGGCATGGTGGACCCACCGCCGGATACCATTGGAACGCTGAATGCAGCGCTATCGAGATTGCCGCCCATCATCATGACGATGACGGCGTAGATGATCACTGGAATGATCATCAATGGAAAAATATTGAACATAGAACTATCCCCCTTTGGACGACCGCCCCCGCCTTTTGCGCGATTGGCTGCCATCATTCCAAGCAACATGCCGTTGTCCCCGCCTCCGGCCATAATCAGTACCTCCTGCTAGACTTCATCGGCTCCGCGCGAATTACGCGCGCGTGAATTTAACCACATAACCCCCATCATGTCTGTCAAAGAGGCGAAAAGACGACCAAAATTTGTGTATTTCGAAGCGCCGATCGTGCGGTGTCGGTGAGTCACCGGCCGAAATTCGCAGAGATATCCCTCACGTTGCATCAGGGCTGGCATGAAGCGATGTTGGTGATCGAAAAACGGAAGTTGCAGATATATATCACGTTTATAGGCTTTCAAGCCGCAACCCGTATCATTGCAATTGTCATTGAGCATGGCTTTTCGAATGCCATTGCCGAATTTTGAAGCAAATTTCTTCCAGGCGGAATCCTGGCGATTGGCACTGCGATCTCCGCCGACAAGCGCCAGATTATCCGGCGCATTTTCGCGCATCAGGGCATCTAGCACGACGCATAATCCCTCTGGAGGATTCTGACCGTCGCCATCGAGCGTCGCGATATAGGTCCCTCGAGCCTGTAGAACACCGGTTCTTACGGAGCGCGACTGACCGGCATTGTGACGGTGTGCCAGCACGCGAAGTGTCGGCAGCTCGGCCTTGGCGTCGATGAGTTCCTGACGGGTTGTGTCGGTGGAAAGATCATCAATAAAGATCATCTCATAGCTATAACCCTCGAGCGCTGCGGCGATCTCGCGCGCCAGAGGAACGACATTGCCGGCTTCGTTATAGGCAGGCACGACGACTGAGATTTCTGGCGTTTTGTCGGACATCTTGCTCATCTTGATAGCGGCTCACGCTTGCGAAAGGTAACTCACCGTTACATACCGGGTTATTGGCGCGACGCGAGCGATTTTTCTAGCGCGCCGACTTTGGAGACCTGAATGACGATCAGCGTGGCACAGATGAGTCGGGGCGTGCGCGCCTATGTGATCATTGGTCT
>JAQXCQ010000224.1 GCA_029251785.1 Maricaulis sp.
AAGCTGATCATGGGTCCGGGCATGACCAGATAGACCAGCCCCTTGATCAATGTGGCCCAGCCGATGGCGGTGACGATGCCGGCCTGCAGGCCGTTCCAGTCATTGTGCAGGGCGAGCACGGTGAAGCCGATGGTGAAGGTGAAGACGCCCGCGACAAAGCCCAGTGCGCGGCTTTCCTTGAACTCGGCGATCATGCCGCGCCAGGTGTCTCCACCCAGGACAAGCCCGAGGCCGGCGGCGAGGAAATACAGGCCGAACGCCTGCAAAAACAACTCTGTCATGGACGCTGCATCAAACATGGAAAACTCCGCGTTTTACCGTTGGTGATATCTGATAGTCGCCTGAAAGGGGAATTTGGTTCAATGCGGTGTGCTGTCGCGCCTGTGTAGTAAGCAAAAGCGCCCCGTTGTCTGCCGGGACACTGGCAAACATCGGGGCGCTTCATCACGTGACTGGCGATCTCGGGAATCGCGGCTCAGTCGACGCGGGTATAGGTGTCTTCACCCCAGGTCATGGAGATGACGGCACCATTGTCATCACGGTCGAAACCGAAGTCTTCCCAGGGATCAAACGGGTGGCGCTGACCGCCAAACAGGTCTGTCTGGGCAGGCTCCAGGTTCACGACATAATCGCCCCAGCGCGCAACCAATGCCTCACCTTCAACGGCCACAAGAACGTCGAGATAGGGATTGCCGGTGCGCCAGCGGCCTTCAAACTCGGTCAGATCGGCGGTCGAGGGAGACCAGGACCAGTCGCCCCAGCGTTCCTCATTACGAGATTCGTCCTGACGCTGCTGGCGATAGCCGAGATATCGCTCAACACGTTGCGGATAAATTTCCGGGCGACGGGTGGACCAGGTTTCGGCGTCTGCGTGCTCGGTGAGATATTGCAGATACATGATGACCGTGCGGCTGGTGAGCCAGCCAGTCATATTGTCGGAATTGGAGAACACGCCGATGCCGACACCCAGCTCGGGCACAAAGGCCATCATGGTACGATTACCAGTGTAGCCGCCGCCATGGCCGTGCAGGGTTGAGCCCTCAAAATCACAGACATTCCAGCCCAGGGAATAGCCGGTACACGGCAGCTCCAGGGCGTTGCGGCGATCCTCGGAATGGGTTTGCGCATAGGGCGTCTGGGCGGTGGTCAGCATGGAGGCTGTCAAACCGCTGCCGTCTGGCCCCTCACCGCGCAACTGAAGCTGCATCCAAGTGGCCATGTCATGGGTGGAAATCACCAGACCACCGGCAGATTGCATCATCGCATCCGTCTTGGGTCGAACATCGTGCCAGCCCAGCGCCTCGCCCTGCCAGATATGGCTCCAGGCGAGTTCGTCATTACTGAAATCAGAGGTGCGGGCGGAGGTGTGAGCCATGCCGAGCGGGTCGAAAATGACCTCATCAAGCCAGTCCTGCCAGGACTTGCCGGTGGTGCTGTGCAGGATCGCTCCATAGATATTATAGCCCAGATTATCGTACTGGAATCCCGCTTCACGGGCTTCGCCAAACTCTGCGATCAGGGCGGGATAATCCGCATGATTGACCTCGGTCACATAGGCTTCGAGCGTCGTGATGATATCGACACTGATCGGCACGTCATGGGTGATCAAATCGCGCAAAGTGTAGGTCGCTGGATCAACGCCCTCGGGGAATTGAATGTTGGGCCAGTGATCGGCGATGGTGCTGTCGAGGGCAAGAATGCCGCGCTCGTCCAGAGCCGCCGCCAGCAGGCCGACAAAGGCCTTGGTCTGGGAAGCGATATAGATTGGCGTATCGGTGGTCAGTGGCGCACCGGTAGAAGCGCGACGATCACCCTGGACATGGTTGAGAATGACGTCGTCTTCCGTCACCACCACCACGGCATAGCCAGGACCAAGATCAGGGATACGGGCGAGAAAGTCTTCCAGGCGGGCGGCGGCGGCTTCCGGGGTGTCGGCGACGACCGGTGCGGTCGTCACCAGGGTCGTCGTCACCAAGGTCAGGGCCGTCGCGGCCAGGGCTAGCTTGCGAAACATATGTGTCCTCACGGGGTTTCACTCCAATATTCGGAGCCAATCTGTGAGAAAGCTAGCCGGTAGGCCGGTCTGACTCTTGAATGGATGTAACCGCAGCGCAAAAAAACGGGCATTTGCGTCACTCCCCTGCCAGCAGGTCGATCAACCGCCGCGGTGGCAAGCCGGTCGCACGCTTGGTTTGACGGGACAAATGCGCCTGGTCAGCAAAACCACCACTTTGTGCGGCCATCGCAAGGGGCTCTCCGTGCAAGGCCGCCGTGATGGAGCGCGCAATCCGGCAGCGGGCGCGATAAACGCTGGGTGGGACGCCAAAACTGCGGGTGAAGGCTCGAGACAGATGCACGCGATGAACACCGGCCTCATTGGCCATCGCGGCCAAGTCCAGTTCTGCCGTGCACTCGCTGAGCTGGTCACGCACCTGTTTGAGCCAGTGCGGCACCTCGCGCAATGTCCAACGCTCACCACTGGCCGACAAAGCCAGCAAGTCCCAGATCGCACTCTCTGCTTCATCGCCGCGGGCGGCGATCAAGCGGGTTAAAACCTCGGTTGTGCCGGTTTGCAAGCCGTCGCCCGCGCAGGGTGTCCAGCGCCACTCATTGAAGCTGAACGCATCCTGATAGCGGCGGGCGTCCGGGTCGATATTAATGGATAGAATCAGAGCACCATGGCGGCCATAATCATTGGCATGCTCCAGCCCCACCGGCTTAACACCAATACTGGGTTGATCGACTTGCTTTTCGTCTGCCCCATGATCCTCGCTCAAATGCCCGACCAATAACCAGGAGACCTGGTGCAGGTCGTGCGTGTGCTTGGGCATCACAACGCCGGGCGCATAATGGCTCAGAAGCGTTGTCAGCCCGTCGGATTGAAAGAGTTTGGTCTGTCGCGTGCGCATCGTCATGTCCCCGGATCAGAGGTGATCCTAGAGACATGATGCTTGTCCCAGCTGCACTGGATGATGACGATTTGGTAAGGCGACCTATTGGAGCGCAAACACCCTGTCATAACAGGCGTCATGCAGGCGCAGGAAAGCACCGGCATCTTGATTGCCGACACGGGCTGCATCGAGCAAATACGAGCGGGCGCGAATGGTGTCGCGAGGACCGAGGTCATCCGTCAGCATCAGACCGGTGAGCAGGCCGGCAAAACCGCCGCCGTGCTCATCGAAAATGCGTGCCATGGCACGCTCGGCGCGCGCCTCATGCCCGTCCCAGCGATAGGTCGCCAGCGTGAGCTGGGCGAGTGAACGCAGGCTCGCATTATCGTCGGATTGCAGCAATATGCCGCCCCAATAGAAGGCCGCTGTGGCCACTGGAACATTACGCTGATGGGCCATGGTTTCGAGGGCCCGGTCCATACCGACACTGGCGCGCATCAAATAAGCATTGCGGCCATCCTCATAGCGGTCGCAGGCATCGCTTCCCGTATGGAGCGCCGTATCAGCGACGGCGACGCTGGCGAGCCAAAAATGCAGAACCGCGCTGACGGCGATCAGGGCAAAGGGACGGATACGGACATGGGTCATGCTACTCTCCCGGATTTCAAATCTCGGGAAAGTCTGGACGCTGCCCTTTAAGCGGGAACCAATTTGCGCGTGATATATTGCAGCAAATTCAATGTATTAACTACAATCACACGCACCAATGCGCAAACCAAGACAATGGTGCTGCTCCGCCCATGACGCTGGAAGCAACTGATCTTACAGGCGGATCGGCATGCGGGACTGACCGCGCAAAACTGAACGGCGCGTATCGATTACGCTCGATATTTCCGTCTTATGCTTTACGACGACTGTCGCCTAACCCTTGAACGGGTCGCGCATCAAAATGACGTCTTCACGCTCCGGGCTGGTGGAGACCAGAGCGATCGGGCATTCGATCAATTCTTCGACGCGTCGCACGTATTTAACAGCTTCGGCGGGCAGTTCGGCCCAGGAACGCGCTCCGGCCGTGGAGCCGCTCCAGCCTGGCAGTTCTTCATAGATCGGCGTGACAGCGGCCTGGGCTTCCTTGCCGGCGGGCAAGTAGTCAAGACGCGTGCCATTGAGGTCGTAGCCGACGCAAATTTTCAACGTCTCGAAACCGTCGAGCACGTCCAGCTTGGTCAGGGCGACACCGTCGATACCGCTGATCATCAGGGTTTGGCGGGTGATCACCGCATCGAACCAGCCACAACGACGCTGTCGTCCGGTGACGGTACCAAATTCATGGCCACGCTCACCGAGCTGCTGGCCGTCATCGTCGAATAATTCGGACGGGAATGGGCCCGCGCCGACACGGGTCATATAGGCCTTGGCGATTCCGAGCACGTAGCCGACATCGGACGGGCCAACGCCGGTGCCGGCGGAGGCCTGACCTGAGACGGTGTTGGAGGATGTGACAAAGGGATAGGTGCCGTGGTCAATATCGAGCAGTGCGCCCTGCGCGCCTTCAAACAGAACCTTCTTGTCGTCCTTGATAGCGGCATTGAGGGTGCGCCAGACTGGATCGATATAGGGCAGAATTTTCGGTGCGATCTCAAGCAATTCGGCGACCAGCTTGTCGGCAGGGTATTCCGGCTGGTTCATGCCGCGGCGCAATGCGTTGTGGTGGTGCAGGATGTCGGCGACACGGGCGCGCAGGAATTCCTCGTCACCCAGATCTACGACGCGGACAGCACGACGACCGACCTTGTCTTCATAGGCAGGTCCGATACCGCGACGCGTGGTGCCAATGGCCTCACCGTCCTTGCGATTTTCACGCATGGCATCGAGTTCGCCGTGGATCGGCAGGATCAGAGACGCGGTCTCGGAAATCTTGACGGTGTCGCTGTTGATATCGACGCCTTGTTCGCGGATCCGTTCGACCTCGGCCACGAAGGCCCAGGGATCAACGACCACGCCATTCCCAATAACCGAGAGCTTGCCACGAACCACGCCAGAGGGCAGCAAAGAGAGTTTGTAGACTTTCTCGCCGACCACAAGTGTGTGGCCCGCATTATGTCCGCCCTGAAAACGGGCCACGACATCGGCCCGATGGGACAGCCAGTCAACCAGCTTGCCCTTGCCCTCGTCGCCCCATTGGGCGCCCACTACGGTTACATTTGCCATCTCAGACTCCAGCTCCAGTGTGCGAGCGCCTTGTGTCACGATGGCGTGATTGCCGCTAGATGTATTTGCATTGTAAACGCATCGTTGGTATATTCGTGCGCATAAGTGACATATATTAGACGTTTAATGGGTAATTGAAATGATATCTGCAAAGACAATTCTTGCAGCTGGTGCGCTAGCGCTATTAATAGGAGCACCCGCCATGGCACAGACTGCGCCAACAGGTCCCACCTGCGATGAAACACACCATGCCGAATTCGATTTTTGGGTCGGAGAATGGAATGTTTATTCCCGCGCGACCGAGGACAATCCCGGCACCTATCTGGGGCATAACCGCGTTGAAAAACGACACAGCAATTGCCTAATTTCAGAAAACTGGACCAGCGCGACGGGCGGCACTGGCGAAAGCATGAATTTCTTCGACCCGTTTGTGAATCAATGGCGCCAGGTGTGGACGGGCGGTGGCTGGACGATCGATTACACCGGTGGCCTGAATGAAGACGGTGCCATGGTGTTGACCGGTCGGGTCCATGCGCTTCCCGGCGGCACGGTATCCGATTTCCGCGGCACGTGGGCATTGCGAGAAGACGGCACGGTCAGCCAGTTTTTCGAGCAAAAGAACGCTGAGGGCGAGTGGCAGGCGTCCTTCTTGGGCATCTATGTGCGAGTAGAAAACGATGCCCGCGCTGAAGAATCCGAAGCCGCTCGGCTTGCCCTGACGCTACAGGCGGCGATCGATGCCGCAGAATCGACTCAGTAGTCGACCCCTGCACACAACCTCCCCCCCCGAGATTGTGCGCAAATGAAAGCCCCGACCTGCCCAGGTCGGGGCTTTTTATTCGGCGGCCCTTTTTTAAAGCCTTACCGGCCGAAGCGGTAACTCACCCGTACGCCAGCATTGTCTAGCGCCTGGTTACGTCCGGATGCGAGAATTTGGCCGTGGGAGATGTGCTCGTAATAGATGCCGACAGCCCAATTATAACTGACATCCATGTCCAGACCGATACTGTTGTGGAATAAAATTGAATTCCCCATCAAGGCCCGGGTCGTGGCCAGTCGGATGCGGTTTGGATCGCCGGGAGGCGCATTGGGATCAATGTCCTCAACGCCGTCATTGTAGGAGAGGCCGGTTTTGAACTCGAAACTGATATTTTCGGCCACGGCGAAATCCCAGGCAAAGCCTGTCGCGCCGAAATTGGTCAGGCCGTTCGAGTTAAAGGAGCCATAGATGTACTGACGGGGTGAGCCAATGAAATCGAGAAAGTCCGGCGTTTCGAACAGCGCTTCGATTGTGTAGTTCGGACCATCTTCGACATGGTCTGCCAAATCGTGTGCTGTGACACCAAAACGAAACTCAGTTCCCCGGTCATCGGCCAGAGCCGGTGTGGATACCAGTGCCAGTGCCGAAGCTGCCATCAACCAACGCGTCATCGTATTCCCCCTCAAGGCATTAACTATACTTGGGCCAGCGATAGCGCGCTTGTCAGCCTGCGTCCAGCGCTTCGGCGTAGGCCCAGTCGAGCCAGGGCCCGAGTGCGGCCAAATCATCACTGTCGACGGTAGGCCCACACCAGATCCGGATGCCCGGCACAGAGGCGCGATGCATGGAGATATCCAGACCGGCATTTTCCTGCTCCAAAAGCGCCGAAATGCGGGCGGTCATGGCCCATTGCTCTTCTGTGCTGGCATTGGCCATTTCCGGAGCAGAATATTTGAGCGTGACGGAAACCGGAGAGCGCACAGACTCGTCCTCACACAAATACTCAACCCAAGCCGATTTTTGCACCCAGGCGTCCAAGGACGCGAAATTATCGCGACAACGCTGTTGCAGAGCCGGCAGACCGCCAATTTTCGACGCCCATTTGAGCGCGGCCAAATAGTCTTCCACACACATCAGGGACGGCGTGTTGAGCGTTGAGCCTTCATACAGCTTCATGTCCGCCTTATCACCGGCATGCATTTGCAACACATTCGGGATCGGCCAGTCCGGCTTGTAGCTATTGAGGCGCTCGATCGCACGGGGACCCATGATCAGCATGCCGTGCTGGGCCTCGCCGCCCATGCATTTCTGCCAGGAGAAGGTCAGGACATCGATCTTTGACCAGTCGATTTCCAGCGCGAAGGCTGCGGAGGTCGCATCGCAGATGGTCAGGCCTTCTCGGTCGGCGGGGATCCAGTCGAAGTCCGGGATGCGGACCCCGGCCGCTGTGCCGTTATAGGTGAAGACCGCATCACGCGTGCCGTCATATTGGGAAAGATCGGGAATTTCGCCGGCCGCCGCCTTGAACACCCGCAAGTCCTTCAGCTTCAACTCGTCACGTGTGTCGACAATCCAGCGACTGCCGAACACATCCCAGCCAAACACGTCGGTGCCACGCGCGCCGAGCAGCGACCAAATCGCCGCTTCCATGGCGCCTGTATCGGAGCCGGGCATCAGGGCAACCCTGTAGTCTTCCGGCAGGCCAAGCAGAGCGTGTGTGCGGTCGAGCGCTTCGGTGATTTTGGCGACGGCGGCTCCGGCACGGTGCGTCCGCGACAATTGAGCATCACGCAGCGCATCAAACGACCAACCCGGATGCTTTTTTACCGGCCCACAAGAAAAACGCGGATCCGCCGGCTTGAGCATCGGCTTGGGATTATTGGTTTTGGCGGGGGCGTTCGGTGTATCGGCCACGGGCTGTCTCCGTTGTGCTTTTGTCTGGTGGTAATTGTTCAATCTGTCACAGCACTGCAAGTCCAGCCTTCATGCTTTCCATCAAGTTCTGAGACCTTGCGGCGCAGCGCAATATTCATCTTGGTGAAGTCACCCATTCGCGGCTTGTCTACGCGACTGAATGCCATGCAGAAGACGTCCGGATTGTGCGCGATGTCCTCATAGAGGCGGTCGGTTTTGAATCCGGCCCGCTCAATTATTTCTTGAAATTGCAAACGGGAAGCGCTGCTCTTGAAGCAAACGAGATGATCAATTTGACGGCCGATAGTGTCCTGATCTCCGGCTCCGGCCAAATTTTCAAAGCATTTTAGATCGTTCAAGAGAGATCGATCATCATCGCTCGGATAAAGCTCATCCCAATAGGCGGTCCGCTGCGGATCCGGCTCCACCCGTGCGCGAATTTCATATCCGGTTTCGGCCTGTATCAGCGCTAGAATCGGCGCGGCCTCTCCGTCAGTCATCGACGTCAGGAAGTTGATATATCTCTGGCCGCCTGTCGTGACGCGCCCGAGGTGCACCGTGCCCAGTCGAGCCAGGCGTTCAACGATGGTGTTTTCCAATTGGTTCAGAGCGTCGAATTCATGACTGGATGAAAGACCATCCTCACCCGGTTGCTTCATCGTCACACGAAGACGCAAAGCGTTTGGCAAATCAATATCTTCCAAGCGAGCCGACAGGCAATCATCAAAGAATATTGAAGCGCTGCGCCCGCCCAATTGCGCAAAATAGAACTCCCAACATTCTTGCGCCATCGAATCTGTCCACTCGTGCAACCGTGACGCAAGTTGACGCCCCGCGCGCATCCGGGCAAGAGGCTTTGCATGATCCCATCACAACGCGCCTTGTTCGACCTGCCGCGCGAGGTCACTTATTTTAACGCCGCCTATATGGGCCCAATGCCGAAACTCGCTGCCCAGGCGGGCGCGGACAGCTATGCCAAGAAGCAACAACCGTGGCGTTTCAACGTTCAGGAAGACTTCTTTGATGTGCCTGAAACGTTTCGCAGTCAGGCCGCGCAACTTTACGGAAGTACCGGCGATGATATCGCGATCGTGCCCGCAGCGTCCTATGGATTGGCGACGGCAGCGCTGAATCTGGTGCCCGATGAAGGCACGGATATTCTGGTGTTGGACGAGCAATTTCCCTCGAATATTTATGTCTGGCGGACGCTGGGCCAGGCCTGTGGCGCGCGCGTTAAAACTGTCTCGCGCTCCGACAATCAAAGCTGGACGGAAGCCATGCTGGGCGCGATCAGCCCGCGCACCTCAATCGTCGCCTGCCCCCAGGTGCACTGGGCCGATGGCGGCATGCTGGATCTGCCAGCGGTCAGTGAAGCCGCGCGGATGCAAGGCGCAGCTCTGGTTTTGGATCTGACGCAATCACTCGGCGTCCTGCCGTTTGACCTGCACGCCATCCAGCCGGATTTCGCCGTCAGCGCCTGTTATAAGTGGCTGCTCGGGCCCTACACATTGGGTGCGCTTTACGTAGACCTGCAACATCAGAGCGGCGAAGCACTCGAGGAAAACTGGATCGTGCGCGACCGGGCCGAGGACTTTGCCCGGCTGGTCGACTATGCCGATGATTACGCGGTCGGCGCGCGACGCTTTGATATGGGCGAGCGCTCCGGCTTCCAGCTGGTGCCGGCGGCGAATGCCTGCCTGGCGCAAATCCTGGATTGGGGGCCGGACAAAATTTCGCAAACCCTGCTGGCGAAGACCACGGCGATTGCGGAAGCGGTTGCACCTCTTGGTCTGCGCGATTCAACGCCCGACCGAGCACCGCACTATCTATGCCTGAGCTTGCCTGACACGGCTCCAGCCGATCTGGTCAAACGCCTGGGCGCGCGCGATATTCATGTGTCGCAGCGCGGCGACCGGCTGCGTGTGACGCCGCATCTCTACAATGATGAGACCGACACCGACCGGTTTGTCGACGCGCTGAAAGCGGAACTTTTATGACATCCACCACAGCGCCGACACCCCAGGCTCCGACCCTCAATAATTATATTGGCCTGGCCGTTTTGACCCTGCTTTGGGGGTCCGCCTATGCCTTCATCAAGCATGGTGTTGAGACCATCTCACCTCATGCTTTGATCTTCATACGTATCGGCGTTGCAGCGATCTTGCTCACGGCCTGGGCATTCGTTCGCAAACGCACATTGCCGCCGCTTAACGATACGCGGTGGCTATGGTTTTTGGGCCTTGGGTTTTGCGGCAATACCCTGCCCTTTTTCCTCATCACCTGGGGACAACAAAGCATCGACAGCTCTTTGACAGGAATTCTGGTTGCGGTGATGCCAATCGCGACCGTGGCGCTGGCGCACTTTTTTGTGCCTGGTGAGACAATGAATTTACGTCGCGCCGCCGGCTTTGCGCTGGGCTTTTTAGGTGTTGTCATCCTCATTGGCCCGGACGCACTTCGGGGATTGGGCGGCACGACGTTCTTGTCGCAGTTGGCGATCGTGGGCGCTGCCGTTTGTTATTCACTGAACGCGATCATGGCGCGCCTGCTCCCTGACACACCTCCGTCTGTTTCAGGCGCCGGAAGCCTGATCTGCGCCGCGCTGATCGCAGCACCGTTTGGTCTTATGGAATTGGCAAGCTTGCCGGCCGTGCCGACATCCGCCTGGTTGAGTGTGTTCTGGTTGGCGGTTGGCCCGACGGCCATCGCGACCGTCATCTTGATGCAGATCGCCCGCACGGCTGGCCCCGGATTTTTGGCGAATGTGAACTACCTCACACCGGTGGCCGCCTTGTTTGTCGGCGTGATCATCGGCGAGACGATTGGCGGGACCGCCCTGCTGGCCCTGGCCACGATCATGGCCGGTCTCTGGCTGGCCCGTAAAAAAGCCGTTCAGCCTGGCTAACGATCGCGGATACTATTTTCGCATCAAGCCGGAAATTTCACGACGCGCCTTGTGCGGCAAAACACCCGTCTTGCGGCCGACACCCAGGATGGCCTCGAGAAATGCGTTGTAGTGATGCGAGAAATTTCCTGATCGCGATTGATCGTCATCGAAGGATTTGCTGAGCGCCAGGGCGGCATCACGAATGGGGATCAATTCGGCGTCATAACCATCGGTGTCGGTCTCATGCGTAGAACTGATGCGGTGCTCGACACGCTCCAGCAGGAACAGGAAGAAATAATATTCGCGCTGTTCCAGCACCTTCGCGCGCGCTGACACGGTCTTCGCGTGCAGAGAGGTCGAGGCCGCCAGACTGGCCTGCCGGGCCAGTCGCAACAAAAACCGCGACAAGCTGCGTCTTTTCCGCCCGCGTCGAATGCCAAGCGAGATCAAAAAACCGATCATGGCAACAATGCCCGCCATGACAAACTCGAACAGCGGATCGAAGGCCCAATGCTCGACAAGATTTCTGATGGAACTCAACATGACGCTCTCCCCCTCGCTGCAGGCTAGGAGTGCTGCGCGAGACATTCAAGCTGCAAGTGGGGATAATCGCGTTTTGGCGCGGCCGGCTCCATAGCCTGCGCGACGTCTAACAAATGCGCACAGGCCGGGTTGGCGGGTCGCGTCGGCAGGACGGGGCGGCAGGTCGGGGCGGCAAGTCTGAACTGGCTGTTTTTGAGTCATTGTGAGCTCTGCCCGGAATAGCGGGCGCTTGCGATCACTTCAGTGACCAAAAATGCCCAACCGGACCCGCTCCGGCCCCCAATTCAGGCGCGTGTCGGATAGCCTCGTGAAGGTAGTCACCCGCCTCCTGAACGGCGTTTGAAAGTGGGTGACCCTGAGCAAGCAATATCGCGATTGCGGAGGCCAGTGTGCAACCCGTCCCGTGTGTATGACGGGTATCGATGCGCGGGCGCTCCATGATGTTCATGCCCTGATCGGTCACCAGCACGTCGCGCATAATTTCGCCGGGTAGGTGCCCGCCCTTGATCAAAGCCGCCGCCGCACCCAGATCGATCAATTCTTCCGCCGCAGCCAATTGGGTTTCGAGGTCATGAATTCGGCCGCCTGTGAGGGCTTCTGCTTCGGGAATATTGGGGGTGACCAGTGTTGCGTGTGGGAGCAAATCCTGTTTCAGCGCCGTCATCGTGGGGGCATCAGCCAGGGCATCGCCAGAGCTTGCAACCATCACGGGGTCTAGAATAAGCGGCGGCAGATCATCGCGCTCGGACAGAGTTTGGGCAATCGCCGAAACCAGGCTGGCTGACGGGATCATGCCGGTCTTGATCGCATCGGCACCGATATCATCGAGCACGGCGCGGATCTGAGCGAGCACAATCTCATCGGGGACGGAGTGAACAGCCTCTACGCCCCGTGTATTTTGAACTGTCACCGCCGTTATCGCTGTCGTTGCATAACCACCCAAGGCCGCCACAGTTTTGATATCGGCCTGGATACCGGCCCCGCCGCCACTGTCTGAACCGGCAATGGTGAGGACGCGGGATGTTCTTTGAAACGTGTTCGGCAATTTCGCCTCGCCTACTGGTTCTGAATTTCGCGGATCCGGGCGCGCGCACGTACCGCTTCTGCATCGCTGGTCGCGTTGGAGGCCGCCTGATCAAACAGGGCGCGCGCGGCACCGTCATTGCCCTGGGTGCGACGGATGGTGGCCAGCTCCATGGCAATATCGAAATTTTCCGGCTCGAAGGCCAGCATCTGCTGGTAGATATTGGCCGCGTCTTCGATCTCGCCGGCATCGCGCAGACACGTAGCATGGGCAATCAAACCGGCATCATCCCAGGGATCTTCTTCGACCGATGCCGCCTCTGCCAGACACGGTAATTCCGGCTCTGGAGGCGGGGCGACCGGCTCGGCTTCAGTGTCAATGATTGGCGTGGATGCGACAACTTCTACCGGATAGGAAGTTTCTGCTGCCGCGGCGTTAGAGGTGACCTCGTCCGCGCGCCCGGCAGAAACCGGCTCTGGGTGATGGACCGGTGTGGCCGCGTGGTCTGGGCCCGGGTCAGATTCCGACGTGAAATGTGATGGATCTGGAACGGTGTGCGGTGTTGGACTGGAGGCAAACGCCACCGGCTCGCCACTTAACCGGGCCAGTGCCATGCGATTGGCCGCATCGGAAGTCTCGGCCTGCCGTCCGGTCACTTGCTGATCCAGGACAACATGCAAGAGCACACCACCCTGGCGCAATTCGACGCGCGCATCCGTCCAATAGCCGGAGGCCGCAATGTTGAGCTGTGCGCCCTCTGTCATCGGAACAATTTCCAAGGACGTGATCAGATCGCGATCCCGTGGTTCAATCTGGTGGGGTTGCGCATCAACACCCCCCACATCAAGCCGAACCCCCCGAGTGGTCGGTGTCAGGGCAACATCGGTCGGCTGGTTATCAAAGCTGATCCAGATGCGCGCAACCGCCCCCTCAACATGAAATTGAGTGTCGCGAATGTCGGCACTGGCGGGAGCACTGAGCGAAGGACCGCAGGCGGCGAGAAGGAGCAGAATCAATAAGGGGCGCATGGTTCAAGCCGTGCGCCCCTGTGTATTAATACCGGGTTAAGCTTTATCAGCCGACCGCATCGGAACCACCCGCTCCGCAGGCATCATAACCAAAGGCTCCGATCAGTGTGCCATCTGCTTCGCGAATGGATTCATAAACATAACATCCCGCGCCCATAGCCGGGATGGATTGTCTGACAAATATCGGATCCCCCTCACCATACATGGCATCGGCGGCATCAAGGGGCCGAAGTGCGTTGACCCGCGTTTCTTCCTCTCGAGTCACACATTCCCAGCTTCGGCCATCGGCATCGACCACACGGACACCCGTCTCATCACCGATCGGATAGGCGATCGCCACATGTTGGGCGCGACCACTGAACTCGCGCAGACATACATCAATCGCGGGCAGATAGTCGGCGATATAATTGGACCAGCGATCCGTCGAGGCCATTTCCGTGCCACATCCTCGCAATGTATTCCCATCGATCATGACGGTGCTGAAATAGGTATAGGTGAGATCGGAACCCGCTTCGCGGCACGGTCCGGCTTGCAGCTCAACCGACACAGATCGACCATCTTCGGCCTCTCCGTGGAAACGTCTCACGCCATCACGCATATAGGGCATGGTTATTTCGAGCTCACCCACGAGGGCCTGACCACCATTTGGTGTGTAGGCAAAGTCGAGACGCGGCTCACCAAGGCGGTCCTGGAAGTTCATTGATGCAGCCCAGCTGCCCGCTCCGGACAACTCAAACCCGTCACGCGATGTGTCCGTATTGGTTCCCGAGGTCGGCGCATAATCAAACGCGGTCGTTGTCATATTGCCCCCGGATGCGCACGCAGCAAGGCTGGTGGTGGCCAAGGCGATCACTAAAAACTTTTTCATTTGCTTCCCCCGCAATTTCGTCGGCGCCACTTTCTGCTCGCCATAAAACAGCCTAACACATGAACGGTAGATGACCGCAAGAAAACAGGGAATTGATCAATCAGGCTTCACCTGGAGAGGGAAATTTGCCCCTCAAAAACCGCGCAAACCTCGCGTTATAAACTCACCTTTCCCGGGCTCACCAACAGGATTTCAACAGAGTTTTCCACAGCCCGGCAGTGTAGCTGACGGGTGACGTAACCGGCCGCAGGTCTCAAGATCATTTCATGACGACGAGCACGCCTTCCTGTTTTTACGAATTTTTCGCTGGCGGCGGCATGGCGCGCATGGGTCTGGGACCGGACTGGACCTGCCTGTTTGCCAATGATCATGATGCGCGGAAGGCCAAATCCTACACGCGCTATTTCGGCGACCAGGATTTCAAGCTCGGCGATATAGGGGATCTCTCCTCAGCGCTTCTGCCCGGCAGGGCCGATCTGGCCTGGGCGTCATTCCCTTGCCAGGATTTGTCGCTGGCAGGGAAGCGCCATGGCCTGGACGGCAAACGGTCCGGCACTTTCTACAAATTTTGGGAAATCATGCAGGGCCTCGAATGGGAAGGCCGCCCGCCCGGCGTGATCGTTATTGAAAACGTACCCGGACTTGTCACATCCCGTCGCGGAGAAGATTTTCGCGCCCTGTTAAAAGTCCTCGGGGATGGCGGTTATAACTTCGGCGCCCTGGAAATCGACGCCGAACGCTTTGTCCCGCAATCGCGCGCGCGCATATTCCTGATTGCGGTGCGGGAAGAAAAAGTGATCGCGCCGGACCTGATCCGAGACACTGGGCCCCTGGCCATCCCCTCACCTTTCCATCCACCGGCCTTGCGCGCAGCCGTGGAGCAATTACCCGACGCTTTGGCCGCGCGATGGATCTGGTTTCAACTGCCACGTCCGCCGGTGCGCACGACACAATTGATGGACCTGGTCGAAGACCCGCCGATTGGCGTGGAATGGCACCGTGCGACGCACACCCGTGAAATGCTCGAGATGATGAATCCGAGGCACCGCGCCCGTGTGGACGCTGCCGAAGCGTCCGATGAGTCCAAGGTCGGAGCCTTTTTCCGCCGCACGCGCAGTGAAAAGGGCGTCAAAACGCAGCGCGCCGAAATTCGTTTCGATGGTCTGGCCGGATGCCTGCGTGCGCCCTCGGGCGGCTCTTCCAAGCAATTCCTGCTGTTTGTAAAACGCAATGACGTGCTCTCACGTCCCATGTCCCCCCGCGAAACCGCCCGACTGATGGGCCTGCCAGACGATTACGCGCTACCGCTGTCGAGCGCGGCGGCGCTACAACTCACCGGCGATGGTGTCGCCGTGCCGGTCGTACGCTGGCTGAGCGAAAAATTGCTGGAACCGTTGGTTGGGGCTGGCAGTGACGACCCCAATAATCCCTAAATCCGCTCACCAAAATACTCGCCCAGGAAGTCCGCAAATAATCTGACGCGGTGGGTCATATAGCGGTTGGAGGGGAAGACGGCCCAAAGGTGGCGGTGTTCGGGCTCCCAACCGTCGAGCAGCGGGACGACGCGGCCTTCCGTGAGCGCCTCTTTGGCGGCATAGGCCGGCGAGCAGGCGATGCCGACACCGGCGGCGGCAGCTTCGATAGCGGCGCTGGCACCGTTGAGTACCAGACGGCCAGAGACACGAACATCGACCTCGTGATCATCCTTCGTCAGCTTCAGCGAATTGGGGGCCGGCTTATTGCGGTCGATGATGATGTCATGCTCGGCCAGTTCACCGGGATGGGACGGTGTGCCAGCCCCGGCCAGGTAATCGGGCGAGGCCACAACACACATACAGGCCGGGGCAAGTCGCTTGGCGATCAAGGCGCTATCGGGCAGATTGCCGATGCGGACGGCGAGATCAAATCCTTCATTGACCAAATCGACCATGCGATCGGCCAGTGACAAGCGTACTTCCACCGCTGGCCATTGGGCCATGAATTGCGCGATCGGTTTCATTAGCCCGCTTGCACCAAAATCAACCGGCGCAGTGATGCGGATCAGGCCGGCCGGCGCAGCACGGGCTTCGGCAACGCCGTCCTCCAGGCTTTCATATTCGGCCAACCAGGGACGCACGCGGTCCAGCAGGGCCTGGCCCGCATCTGTCAGACGGACAGATCGTGTGGTGCGCTCCAATAGCCGCGCCTGCAATCTTGTCTCTAACGCGGTGATTTGCTTCGACGCGGCACCGGGTGTCATGCCCTCTTTTTCAGCGGCCTTGGTAAAGCTGCCGAGCTCGGAGACTGAGGCGAAGAGGCGCAATGCGTCGATGCGATCCATTTGTTCCATCGTGGAAATAGTAATACCTAATTTATGCTGATTATCTCGACCAAGGCAAGCTGCCATATTTGTCGACATCGCGGCGCTAGGGCCGCAACAGACATCGGACAGGACAATGAAATGAACAATTCAACATCAGTGAATAGCGGTATCGCGCTACTCCGCATCAGCCTCGGCACCATGTTTATCGCGCATGGCTTACTCAAAGTTCTGGTCTTCACGCCGGCCGGAACGGTCGGCTTCTTTCAGAGCGTCGGCTATCCCGGCGAGATGGCCTATATCGTGATGGCGGCAGAAATTCTTGGTGGCGCACTCTTGCTGGCCGGCGTCTATACGCGCCTGATGGCCGTCGGCCTGCTGCCAATCCTGGTCGGGGCCAGCCTGATCCATCTGCCCAATGGCTGGGTGTTCAGCGCGGAAGGTGGCGGTTGGGAATATCCGGTATTCTTGATCGCTGCGCTGGCCGCACAAGCATTGATGGGTCCGGGCGCGCTTGCAGTCAAAATGCCTCGCCTGCCATACCTGCCAGCAACCTTGGCCACTTAGCCAGGACAATATCGAGCGGGGCACAAGAGTGTGCCCCGCTTGATCCTGCTAGCCGTCGGCCAGGCGTTCCAGGAGTGGCTCGATCTGGTATTGCTCGGCCAGACTGCGCACGGAATTGCCGTCAGCGTCTTCCAAATCAGGATCGGCACCCAATTCCAGCAAGGCTATGATGGCATCGAGCTGGCTCTCATACAGCGCCCACATCATCGGCGTGAGCTGGCGCACACCCTGATGATTGACATCGCCACTCGCGGCCGCGAGCTGATTGATGCAAACTTCGCTGCCTCCGATGGCAGCCATGTGCATTGGAGTCAGATTGAGGGCATTTTCGCTGGCGACGTGATTGGTGTCGGCGCCCAATTCAATCAAGGCCGTAACCGCTTCACCGCCCGCATCGCGCGCCGCTTCAAATAGCGCACTAAAACCAATTGCATCGAGATCATTTACGTCTGCACCCGCCGCAATAAGTGCGCGAATACTTTCCGGGCGATTGGCCCGTGCCGCGACCTGAAGGACCGGCCTGCCAGCCCAGTCTCTTGCGGTGGAGATATCCATCTGGCTGGCGAGGGTTTCAATCAAATCGACATCACCATCCCGAACGGCGCGCTCCAGCGCGACTTCATTCGCGCTGCGATCGGGCGCAGATGCTTGATGCTGCAGCATCAATTCCAGACCTTCACGATGTCCGCGGCGCATCAAGATTTCGCGGGCATTGCCGTGACCGACCAGTGACGTATCCGCTCCGGCGGCCAGCAAGACCTCAATCACCCGGGCATGACCGTAATAAGACGCCCAATTGATCGCCGGATCGCCGATATCGTCCTGGGCGTCTAATTCAGCGCCCCGTTCCAGAAGAATAAGGACCATGGCCGGCTCAGGGTTGGAAGCGGCATACATCAGGGGCGTCGCACCACCGTCGGCCACAGAATTGGGGTTCGCCCCGGCTTCGAGCGCCAATTGCAGCGCCGCTTCATCGCCACTCCGTATCGCCGACATGATGTCGTCAGGGATCTGCGCCACCGCCGATGTTGCGACAACCAAAGCTGCGAATAATCCGGTCAATATTTTCATAGCTGATATCCTCTCGCCTAACCAAGCTAGCGCGAGTTTCTTCACGCAACCCCAAACATTTGCGTGATCGAGACGTGAGCGACGAGAGCACGCCTAGGGGTGCGCAGACGAGGAGCGCCCGAGCGCCGGCAACGGTGTATCGGCATCCTCGATTACATCATACCAATACTGCACCTGCGCGGGCCCGACGATCTCGGTCGCGCGGCGTCGAACCTCTTCCGGGGTGAGCATTCCGCGATCCAGCGCGGAGGAGAGCCAGTCCGCATACGTACCGCCGGCTTCGTCAAACCCGTCTTCCTTCATGGCATGATAGAGCGCCGCAGCCAGCATGTGCATGCCGTCATCGGCCGTATTCCAGCGCTCCGACGGATCGCGCGCGAAGCCCAGACGCTCCGCAACAATCTGATCAAGTGCCTGAGTCGAGTCCTCGTTCACAACACCCCGTAAGGAGTTGTAACCAAAGCCTGGATTGTGATTTTCAACGATCGACTGAAACCACGGGTCAGCCGCCCAGTCCGCGCTCTTTGCCCGCAGGGTCTCATCTTGCAGATCAAACGGGGGATGGAAAATTTCATGAGCGGCAACGCGCAATTGGATTTGGGCATCCCAGCCATAATAGGAGATAAATCTCTGGCCGATAATGCGGATACCATAGGGTTGATTGAATCGGACAATCAGAATTTCGATGCGAGGGTCCAACTCGCGACTCAATAATCGAGCCTGCTCGGGAATGATGTCATAGGGCGATACAGCGGCGAGATTGCGCTGCACCCCGGCCTGAACATTGGGAATGATTGTATTTTCATACCAGTCTTCAAAACCGATGGCCCGCAAGCCTTCCAGCGCAAGAATGACATCCGGCATCAATTCCACCGCCTCGGCATAGCGCCCGTCATCCCAGTTTCCGGAGGCTTGCAGGCCGGGTTTCAGATGCGTGTCGGGGTCCATGTCTGACGCCAAAACATCATCCAGAGTCGACACATTTCCCGCGGAGAAGAGGAAGGCGAGAAACGGTCCGGTCAATCGCTCGCCGTCGACCCGCAAAGTTTGATCAAGGCGATCCATCGCCGCGACAGATTCCGCTGACATGCGCCCGCGCATTAGCGCGATGGATTCCTCAAAAATGTCGGCTTGCAAAATATCGCCTGATGCCGCGCCGATCATCAAGAGAGCGTCCATTCCCGCGGCGGCCGTTACGACCCACTCTGTTGTCTGTTCTTGTTGCGATTCCACGACCGGAACCGAAGCGGCAAACAACGCCAATACTGCTGCAGTCCCAGCCAGATATCCCGACTTCATCTCATATTCTCCACAAAAAGCGCCCCCCAGCGAGTTCAATGAAGCAGGAAATCGGTCACCGGTATTGAACAGAATTGATCTTAGTCACGCGCAAATCGGCTTGGGGTGAGACCCGTCGCGGCCTTAAGTGTGCGGGTTAAATGCGGTTGATCGGCGAAGCCCGCCTCGCATGCGGCTTGCGCGGGACTGGCACCGTCTTGCAGGGCACCGATTGCTCGACGCACTCGACCTTCGCGGCGCAGCTGGCTTGGGCCCAGACCAAACCAGCGACGCACGGCTCGACTGGCATGTTCCGGACTGATCCCGCATTGGAGGGCCGCATCACTTGCGGTGTTGTCTTCGGCGATCAATGCGGTGAAGCGCGCCATCCAAATCGGAGGCTCAACGGGCTCACAAAGCTGCGCCTCTTCCAGCGCTGCAAAGCCGGCCTGCTCGGGATCGTCATGAGCGAGGCGGATCAGAGCCCCGGAATTTGACGTGGTGAGCACGCGAAAACCTGACAGATCGGCTTCAAGCCCCGGCAGCGGCAAGTTGAGGACCGATCCTTTGACCGACCCAAATTCGTCGGCGTGCTGATGGAAGTGGGGATGAATGATCAAGCTGCCAACACCGCAATCATAGCGACCATCCAGGCTGATTTCCTGATACGCGCCCTCTATCACCAGCGCCGCATAGGCATTGGCATGACGGTGTGCGGCAAGACTGGCTCCCGCTTCAAACGTATCAATATGAACAGCATCAATCCGGATCATTGAGGCAGTTTGGAGCAGAGAGGCCAGACGGGCCAGCGAGACTGCGCGAGCGCCAGTCCCCCCCGATCAGCTTCGCCTAGGCGCGCACCAGCTTGAAGTTTTCGCGTTTCAGTCGGATCGGCAGTTCAAGATCGATCAAGGCCTCAGCGCCCACAGCCCGCAGCAAGGCTTCAGCCCGCTCACGATCTGCGCCCGTTAGGGAGGACAGATGATCTGTAACGCGTTGCAACATCCACACGGGATAGGGGAAGATCCCGCGATCCGTTTCCGTACGCAGCTCACCGTGACCAATCATCGCCTTGTTGAAGCCAAGCAGACGTGGCAATTCACGGGTCTCGGGGTTTTCCGCTGCCCAGGAATTGATCGCTGACATCGTGTCCAATAACACCGGCAAATGCTGCTCCGAAAACATTCGAAGGATCGGCAAAAGCGTGTCGGGAACAGTGTCATCAGACAAGAAATTGCCGCTCAACTCGACCTGACAGACGTGGGTTCTGCGAGTCCAGTCAGCGACACGCGGTGCCAGTCTTTCCATAATCTCGCCGGAAGCCGGATCTCGTAGAAGATGGGCGTATAGCGGCCCCAAGAAGCCGAAATCAGCGATGGACGGCCGCGACCCGAATAGAAACTCATTGTGCTCAAGATGGGTCGAGAAGGCCGCCAAAAACGCCTCATAGGCCGCTTCCACAGCTTTAGCGCTGGTTGGATTTGCCCCGAGGACAGACGTTGCCCCAGAAAAGAACCTTACGGCCTCGCTGACAGCGGCAATCTGCTCCTTGGCCGGCAATTCCGGGAAGGACATCCGGCCAAATTCTGCCTGAGCAAAGGCATGATTATAGATCCAGCGGTAGTGCATCGCCGGAATGACCAGCCATTCATCGCCAAACAATTCCAGGATCAGCGCGGCGAGTTTTTGGCACGCACCCTCGGGATAGACTGAAGCTGTTCCCTCCTGCTGTTCGATATAGTCGATAATTTCGGTCGTATCCTGGAGCGTGACGCCCTGCTCACTGCCATCATTGTGGATCACAACCGGTATCACCGGCCAACCAATGCGGGGCAGAATAGCAGTTTTATAGACCGATGCAGTGGACAAGCGCTCGTCGAAATCGACGCCTTTCCAGCGCAAATACCCCCGCGCCTTGCCGGAATACAGAGAAACCGGAGCTCCGATCAATGTGTAACTCATTCGCCTCTCCATCCCTTACATGCCATCCGGATCATTCGGGCTTTCGCGCGCGCATTTCGAGAACCATTGGTGTCATCAGCAAGGTATTCGGATCTGCCTTGCGCACCTCGATATAGGCGCGAAACTCGGCAGCCTCGGCCTCGGTGAAGAAGCCCAGCTCGATCAAACGATCCGGCGCCTGCGAGAGCCAGGTAATCGGCCAGTCCCACATCACATCGCCCGGGCGGGCGGCGTGCATGATCGGCATCATGTCCTCAATGTCCCAGTTTAATCGGGCGAAGGCGGCCGGGAATTTCATTGCGACACACGGATCGCCATCATATTTGTCCCAACTCTCCTGCACAGCATCACGAAAGCGCTCAAAGATCGGGGTGGAGGGCGCGAATTGAAATGAGCGATAGTCGACATATTCCTGGGTGACGAACAGGCCGCCCGGCTTCAACGCCTTATCAATCCCGGTCAGGGTCTGCTCCGGCTCGGGCAGGAAACACAAACACCAGCGCGACCAGATTGCATCACATTGGGCCGTCGGCCAGTCATAGTCCGCCAGACCCGACTCAACGGTTTCGATATTGGCCAGACCACGGTGCTTTGCTCCCGCCTCTAGCGCACGCAGAAATTTCGGAGATTGATCAACCGCGATGACGCGCCCGCTTGGCCCAACGAGACGAGCCAGATCAAAGCTGGCAAATCCCGGTCCGCACCCGACATCCATCACCGTCATGCCGGGCTTGATCCCGGCCTTGCGCCAGGCCGCCAGCGCCGCTTCGCGCCACAGCCCGTGCTGAAACCCGAGGCGATCGATTTCGGCGTCAGTTGTGCCGATAATGTAGTCAGTCTCGTCAAGCGTCGCTGTCGTCATAGCCTGATCCCCAAAAATGCGCGGGCGAACGCCCTGTCATAGGAGCAAGCTGGCCCGATTCTTCGTTCGGGTCGTTAGGTTATGCGCGGGAATATTCGGTGGAGAACGGGCTTAGAGCGGCGGCCTGAGCGCTGTCGAGGACTGACCATTCGCCAGATAGGGAGATGCGTCATCGACGGCGATCCAGGCCGAACCGATCAATGAGGCGGTCATGATTAGCGCCAGCATCCAAAAAAAGATGGCGACAGGCCGCTGCCAGGCGACGTTCGATTTACGCGGATGAGATTCAGAAAAACGCAACATGAGACACGCTCCCACGGCTGCTTCAAGCTCAGTGTATGGGTTGCCGGAACACATTCCCAAATGCATCTCATAAAACATGCGGATGAGTATTTTCGCGATACACGAAAACTAATTGCCTGATATAGCTATATTTATTTTCCCGACCGCGCATCACTATTTTACTAGAAATCCACGCCCCCATATCCATACTCAAAGTAGGAGCAATTTCACTGACAGACGAATCACAATCAGCAAACTCTGGATTTCAGCAATAAAAACGCCGCCACGATTTCTCGCGGCGGCGGTCTTATTGGCTTTTGAACCTGATCAGGCGGGTTCGGCGACCTTGGTTGCGGCGCCGAAGCGGCCGTAGAAGGTTTCGCCCTTCGTGGCCATTTCGCGCAGAAGTGCCGGGCATTCGAACTGATCGCCATAGGCGGCGGCCAGCTCGTCGGCGCGTTTGACGAAATTTGCCGCACCGATGGTGTCGATGAAGCTCAGGGCTCCGCCGGTATACGGCGCAAAACCCCAGCCAAGAATGGAGCCAACATCGGCTTCACGTGGATCTTGGACAATGTCCTCTTCCATACAACGCGCTGCTTCCAGCGCCTGACAGTAAAGGATGCG
>JAQXCQ010000020.1 GCA_029251785.1 Maricaulis sp.
TCGACCTCCTCGGCAACAGCGGCCGGAGCCCAGGCTTCACGGAAGAAATTCGGTCCAAGGAAAACGCCGATTAGGGCGAGGACGATCAAAGCTGTGCGCACGATGCAAACTCCAGACAGGAACTATGGATTCAAGATAGGGGCTCAGATGGGAAAGTCCAAGCAATCGCCTGTCACGGAGGCGTTATTCGCTATCCGGGCGCAGCAGGCCGGGCAAGCCGTCGACGGATTGCTCATTGCGGTCATATCGGCGTTCACGCCATTGATCTTCAGGCAAGTGGGCGTGGGCACGCAATAATTGGTCGCGCTCGCCGGTGTATTCGTAAAACGGGATGGAGAAGCCGCACGAGTCCTGAATGCGGTCGAGTTCGACGACGATGACTGAGCGTATGCCGGGCATGTGGTCAAACAGGGCAGCCAGCTCGGCAAAGCCGGGATCGTCGAAGCCGGTGGCTGTGCCCTTGCCGTAGAGACGGACGATATTGGGCGCGCCTTCAAAGGCGCAGAACATGAAGGTGATGCGACCGTTCTCGCGCAGATGGGCGATGGTTTCGACACCGGAGCCACCCAGATCAAGATAGGCGACTTTATTGGGGCCCAGAATGCGAAAGCTGTCATAGCCCTTCGGCGACATGTTCACATGTCCGTCGGCACTGAGCGGGGCCGAGGCCACGAAGAACATCTTTTGCTTCTCAATGAAGGCGGCCAGTTTTGGCGTGATCTCTTCGTGGGTCTTGGCCATGTCGTCTTGTCCTACTCGCCGAACACCCGGGCAAATATCGTGTCGACATGTTTGAGATGATAGGCCTCGTCGAAACAATTCTCGATCTGGTCATTGGAAAGGTGTTTGCACACTTCCTCATCGGCCTTGAGATGATCGACAAGCTGGCCGCCTTCATCCCAGGTTTTCATCGCATTGCGCTGGACCAGGCGATAGCTGACCTCGCGGCTTGCTCCGGCCTGGGTGAGGGCGAGCAGCAGGCGCTGGGAATTGTGGATGCCGCCCTGGGCGTCGAGATTTTCCTGACACCGATCCGCGTGAACAATCAGGCCTTCAATCATGCCGGCCGTGCGGTTAAGCGCGAAGTCCAGATGGGCGGTCGAGTCCGGCCCGATACCGCGCTCAACAGAGGAGTGCGAGATATCGCGCTCATGCCACAACGCGACATTTTCCATGGCGGGCACGACGGCCATACGCACGAGACGCGCCTGACCGGTGAGGTTCTCTGTCAGGATCGGATTGCGCTTGTGTGGCATGGCGGAAGAACCCTTCTGGTTCTTCGAGAAATATTCCTGCGCCTCGCGCACTTCGGAGCGCTGAAGGTGGCGCACTTCAACCGCGATGTTTTCCATCGAGGAGGCGATCAGGCCCAGTACGGCAAAGAAATTGGCATGGCGATCGCGCGGGATGACCTGGCTCGAGATTGGCTCAACGGCGAGGCCCATCTTCTCGGCAACATGTTCTTCAACACGCGGATCAATATTGGCGAAGGTGCCGATGGCACCGGAAATGGCGCAGGTGGCGATCTCGTCGCGCGCGGCGACGAGGCGGGCGCGGTTGCGGTCAAACTCGGCATAGAAGCGGGCAAACTTGAGACCCATCGTGGTCGGCTCGGCATGGATGCCGTGGGAGCGACCAATACAGACCGTGTGCTTGTGCTCCATGGCGCGCTTCTTCAGCGCAGCCAGAACGCGGTCCATGTCTTCGAGTAGCAAGTTGGCCGCATCGCGCATCTGTACGGCGAGGCAGGTGTCGAGCACGTCGGAGGATGTCAGGCCCTGGTGGACGAAGCGGCTTTGCTCGCCAACATGCTCGCCCAGATGGGTGAGGAAGGCGATGACATCGTGTTTGACCTCGGCCTCGATCTCATTGATCCGCTCGACGCTGAATGTGACGTCTTTGGCTTTCCAGACCGCCTCGACCGCCGATTGCGGGACAACGCCCAGCTCGGCAAGCTTTTCGGTGGCGTGGGCCTCGATCAGATACCAGATCTGATACTTGTTCTGGTCAGACCAGATGGCGGCCATTTGCGGTCGGGTATAACGAGGGATCATGGATCGGCTCCAGGCACGTGTTATCGACGCGGCGCATGTGCCGTGTTTGCCGGTGTGTGGTCAAGGGGCAGGGGCGCATGGCTGGTTTGCGGGGTCGGGAGATTTACATATTTCGTTCGTCCCCCGGATTTATTCCGGGACCTGGCATGCGTTGGCTAGTGCGCACTGAGGCAACAGATTAGCGCATAAATATGCTCATCCTCCGGGCCCCGGAATGTATCCGGGGGAAGGTGATTACTCTGTTCTGAAGTGCTATTTACGCCAATTAGTTGGTCAGCGTTGCGCCTGCATCGGGCAGGCGACGGATTGAGAAGCTGCCTTCCTGGCCGGCTGCGAAATGGGCGCCGCAGACACCGTCTTCAACGCGGGTGAACGGGCAGTCAAAGCCGGTGCCGCTGAGATCCAGTGAGACCTGCAACATGCCGGATTGCGGCACGGCATAGCTGCACTGAGCATTGAGGATATCATCGGCCATGACACGGCCGCGATCCTGTTCATTGCGGCCACGCTGGTGCGATGAGACGCGGTCGCCATCACCTTGTGCGAGCACGCAAGACACTTCCCAGGAAGACTGACCGGCCATCTGAAGTCGGAACGCATCGCCACCCTGAATACCACTCGCCGATGCTGTTGCAGCAAGGGCCAGGACGGATGTGAGGGCGAAGGTGGATTTCAGAATATGACGCATATTGATCAGGGTTTCCTCAGGCAAATAAACCGCGAAACTCGGTTTGTGACACTTATATAACAACAAATCGTTGCGATTGTAAATTCCGTATACTGTGTAAGTTGGGAATTGAGGTGTGAGACAGGGGGTTGAATCTATGTGGGGAATCGCTTGGTGGGGTGGGTGGTGAAGTGTGAGAATGGTGTTTGTGGGGGGAGGTCCTGACTTTCGTCAGGATGAGGACGGACTGAATTAGGAATGCGGGCCCAGGTTCAGACCGAGATAAACTTGGTGACGTCATCCTGACGAAAGTCAGGACCTTGATGTCACGGACACCGGGCGTAGCCGATCATTGCTCGAACTCGCCCGAGCCTTCCAAGACTACAACGAAACGGGCGTCGACTTCGCCTGTAAGCGACGTGTCAGCCCATTCGATCCAACAGCCATCATCTGGTTGGCTGCGTTCGTTTCCAAATCGGTGATGGCCGTCGCTTGCAACGATTTCTACGATCACGCCACGGACCCCGGGGCGCTGAGACGCGGGGGCCTTTTGGGATACGCGGACCGCAATCCCAGCTGTCAGCTCTTGATTGATCGTGCTCACCCCATCCCCTCCCAATCCACATCCCCATGTCGATCAAGCGTGGCGGAGCCATCCGGCATCGCATACTTCAAACCCGAGCCACAATTAAACAGCACGCATTCCGCGTCCCGCTCGATC
>JAQXCQ010000033.1 GCA_029251785.1 Maricaulis sp.
TCATCACGGCGAGACGGATAATCTCAGGCGAAGTCTTGAAATATTTGAACGGATTACGCATCGGGCGAGGCTAGGGAACTACGCCCCGGCACTCAAGGCGAAGTTTCTCTGACACGACCCCGCAAGGCGTATGATTTCGGGGGAGGTCTTGAAATACTTGAATGGATTTCTCATCGAAAAACCCTACGGAGCCGGGATTCTTGGATCAACCCATTTTAATCTGACAACACCCAAAGCGGACCAACATCCTTATCGCAAGGTTGTGAATTGGTACCGATTTTGACCGTCTATGCACGCACAACACCCTATGTGACTGCCCGTGCGGTCAATTTGTTGATAATTCACGAGCCCTGTGTTATGACTGTCTAAGCGGTCAGATAAGCCTATGTGACCGCCAGAGAAATCAATCGCGGAATAACATCATGCCAGCTTCAAACCGTAGTTATTCAAAACTGACCAAGCAGGCACTCATCTTAATGGGTCAGCAAATAAAGCTCGCACGCAAAAAACGTAAGATGTCTGAACACGATCTTGCTGAACGCGCCGGTATTGCACGCAGTACGCTCCAGAAAATCGAAATGGGCGCTCCCCAGATCGATATTGGCTTTGTCTTTGAGGCAGCTATTCTTACCGGTGTTCCGTTGTTCGAACCGGAAACAACCTCGCTCGCACCGCAGATCGAGCGCATAAAAGACAGGCTTGCATTGATGCCCACATATATTCGCAAGCCGAAGCGGGAGGTGAAAGATGACTTCTAATCACGTCGCCCCCGACGAAGCCTTTGTCTGGATCTGGTTGCCCGACGCAGCCAATCCTATCGTTGCTGGTCGGATCGAACGGGTCGCTGACCGCTATATGTTCAATTACGGTCGCTCCTATCTTGCCACAGATAATGCGATCCCGATCTATGATCCGGAACTGCCATTTCGTGCGGGGGAAATCGAACCAATCGCTCCCTTGACGATCGCCAATGCCTTGCGCGATGCAGCGCCAGACGCCTGGGGGCGACGGGTCATCATTAATCGGTTGACGGGTGCAACAGGCCAAGTTGGAGACCCTGCAGATTTCGACGAACTCACGTTTATGTTGCTATCGGGATCCGACCGCATTGGGGCCTTAGATTTTCAAATTTCTGCGACAGAATACGTGGCACGAGAGCGGCAAAACCCGACACTGGATGAGCTCCAGCAATCAGCCGAAATGGTAGAGGCGGGGATACCTATGACACCGGCGCTGGCAGCTGCCCTCGAGCATGGAACGGCGATCGGTGGTGCGCGGCCGAAGGCGCTTATCGATGACAGTGACAGGAAGTACATCGCCAAGTTTTCATCGTCGAACGACACCTATAGCGTCGTTAAAGGCGAATATGTCGCGATGCGGTTGGCAGCTTTGTGCGGGCTAAACGTCGCGCCGGTCAAACTTACAAAGGCGATGAACAAGGACGTGCTGCTGATCGAACGGTTCGACCGGATCAAATCTGAGAACGGCTGGAGACGAAAATCCATCGTCTCAGCCCTGACGATGTTTGGGCTTGATGAAATCATGGCCGCGCATGCGAGTTATCCTGAATTGGCTGAGTTGATCCGGAGCCGGTTCAGTGATCCCAAGCGTACGCTGCATGAGCTCTTTGGCCGTATGGTTTTTAACATCCTGGTCGGCAACACAGACGATCATGCCCGCAATCATGCAGCGTTCTGGGACGGCAACCAGCTGGCTCTGACTCCGGCTTATGACATCTGCCCGCAATCACGAACGGGGCGCGAAGCTTCGCAAGCGATGCTGATTTGTGGCGGGGAGCGTCGCAGTCAGCTATTGCATTGTTTGACCACAGCTGGTGCTTTTCATCTGTCTGATGACGAAGCGCTGGCCATAATGAAAAGTCAGACCAAAACGGTCAACGAAAATTGGTTGTCACTCTGTCATCAAGCTGGCTTGACCGAGGTTGATCAGAAGTTTTTCTGGCGTAGGCAGTTCCTGAATGATCTTGCATTTGAAGGAATGGAAACCCACCTCGCTGAAGCGCTTGCCGGATTATCGTGAACCGAGTCGTGAGGGACTCGAACCGCCGCATCGGTTTCCTTCATTGAGAATTATGCGTTCGCGTCGCATATCTCATACTGCACATTATGCGCCAAATGTCGGGTGA
>JAQXCQ010000045.1 GCA_029251785.1 Maricaulis sp.
TCCAGCCTAGACATGTCTGTCGACGCCGGCCTGCGCAACTTCATGCTGGGTGTTTACAACAAGATGGCGATGGGATTGATCCTGTCCGCTGTGTTGGCCTACGCCGTTGGTACCTATACCCCACTGACACAATTGGTCTTTGGAACGCCGCTTCTAATGGTCGTCCAATGGGGGCCAATCGCTCTGCTATTCGGTTCCATGTTCTTTATGCGCAACCCATCTCCGGCTGGTTCGGCTTTTCTATATTGGGCGGTTGTTACCTTGATTGGTACGGGCCTGAGTGTCTGGGTTGTCATGGCGGGCGGTATTGCGCCTGACGGCGTGGTCACCCACACGGGCCGCACCTTGAATGTCAGCTGGGGTGTTATCACGCAGGCCTTCGCTGTTACTTCGGCGGCCTTCCTCGGACTGTCCTTGTTTGGCTACACCACCAAAACAGATCTGCGCCCGATCCAGAGCTTTATGTTCATGGCGATTATTGGTGCCGTGGTTCTGGGTATGCTCAACGTGTTCTTCTTCCATTCTGCGGGTCTAGAGCTTCTCTTGCAGCTGGGCATGCTTCTGTTAATGGCAGGTGTTACAGCCTGGCAGACACAGGCGCTCAAAATGACCTACCAGCATATTTCTGGCGATCAGCGCTCTATGGCTGTGATGACCAATATGGGGGCGCTAAACCTCTACATTGCCTTCATCAATATGTTCCAGATCCTGCTGTCTCTAATGGGATCGCGCGACTAGCGCCAAACCAAACACCAAAACAACAAAACCCCCGAAGCCTGGCTTCGAGGGTTTTTGTTTGTCTGCGCGTCGAATCGACAGGCTAGTTGATGACCCGGAAGCGCTTCTTATCGAACACTTTAAGCACGCTCACCAACTCATGTCCGCGTTTGAGTATTTGCCCACCGGCAGCGACAACTTTGTACATGCCCTGCTTGCGCGAATCGTTGGGGGTTTTGACAACGGTATAAAGCGGCACCTCGCTGGCGCGGCGGAAGATTGAGAACACCGCGCAATCGCGAAGCGCGTCGATCGCGTAGTCTTTCCACTCACCCTGGGCAACCAGATGGCCATAAACATTCAAAATCGCCGCCAATTCGCCGCGCTGCCACATCACATCGGCCCTGCCGTTATTCGCCGTCTGATAGTCTGTCATCAATAAAATTCTCCTTCTGATTGAATACACCACACTAGCTTACAAACATTTCATACTGCGCCGCAATGTGGTCACATTCTCGGCACTTTGCGGCCCAACCCGCCCGTCAGTTTTCACCCGTCGGCCGGCCGCTTCAGGTTTTTGATCCTGGATTTAGACAGCCCCCCCCAGCCCCCTGGATCAGAATTTGCGTTCCGGTCGACACCAATCTCCTGACATGATGACAGAATTCATTTCCCGCACTGGTCAAGCGTGAGGCTCTGGCCAAGTGCCACCGGGCGCGGTAACGCTATCATTCCCTGTTCGCGAGCTTTGCCCATGCTGGTCGCTGACCACCTTACCAAGGACTTCGGGACACATCGCGCTGTCGATGATGTCAGCTTTTCCCTGAAAAGTGGAGAAGTGCTTGGATTTCTCGGCCCAAATGGTGCCGGCAAAACCACTACAATGCGCATGCTGGCCGGCTGTTTAGAGCCCGATATCGGAATCGCCAGCATAGCTGGACATAATTGTGTCCACGATCGACTCGCCGCACAGTCACGTCTGGGTTATCTGCCTGAGGGCGCGCCCTCCTATCCTGCCATGACACCGCGCAGCTTTGTCGAGTTTGGCCTGCGTGCACGGAGCTTTACCGGACAATCACTGGCCTCCGCTCTTGCAACAGCCCTAGAGCGCGCCCGATTGGGCGATGCCGCACGCCAGCCCATCGCCACCTTGTCCAAGGGTTATAAGCGTCGCGCCGCCTTGGCTGCCGCCATCGCCCACGATCCGGATGTGTTGATATTGGACGAGCCGACAGACGGTCTCGATCCCAATCAGAAAGATGGTGTACGGGCGCTGATCCTGGAAATGGCCCAGACCAAAGCTATCATCATCTCCACCCACATTCTCGACGAAGTGCCCGCCGTGTGCAGTCGCGCTATGATCATCGATGCCGGTCGCATCCGCTTTGACGGCACACCGGATCAAATGATCCGCAAGGGCGGGGACGGCACCATCGAGACCGCGTTCAGAAGCTTGACGCAGACCGTCAAAGCGGCGGAGGACGCGGCCTGATGCAAGCCCTCAAAGCCGTTTATCGCCGTGAACTCCTGGCCTATTTCCAGACACCCCTGGCCTATGTCTTTCTCGCCGTTTTCGCCTTTGCCGCGCCGGCCTTCGCCTTTTATGTCGGCCGTTTCTTCGACACTAATCGCGCCGATCTCGCGCCCCTGTTTGACTATCTGCCCTGGCTCTTGATCATCTTGATGCCCGCCCTGGCCATGCGCAGCTGGGCCGAAGAGCGCGACCGCGGCACGCTGGAATTCCTGATGGCC
>JAQXCQ010000050.1 GCA_029251785.1 Maricaulis sp.
TTCTCGCCGACAGCGAAGCGTTCAGGGCGCTGTTCCGCACGATCACGAGACAGGTCAGACTTGCGGATGAAGCATTTGACGGCAGTGTCGTCGCCAAATGTGACTTCCAGACCACCCGAAGTAACTTCAGTCACTGTACACGTGACCGTGTCGCCGCGGTTTGCACCGGTCGACTCCATTGGGTCACCAGCGAGTTGCTTGATGCCGAGAGAAACGCGTTCCTTCTCGATGTCCACATCGAGAACTTTCGCGTCGACGACGTCGCCCTTGGCGAAATCGTTGATGGCTTCGTCGCCAGCACGATCCCAGGAAATATCCGACAGGTGAACCATGCCGTCGATTTCGCCTTCAAGGCCAACAAACAAACCAAATTCGGTGATGTTCTTGACTTCACCCTTGATTGTTGTGCCGGAAGGATTGGTCTCCGCGAAGATTTCCCACGGATTACGCTGGGTCTGCTTCACACCAAGAGAGATGCGACGCTTGTCGGCATCCACATCGAGAACCATGATCTCAACCTGCTGTGAGGTCGACAGGATCTTGCCGGGGTGAACGTTCTTCTTGGTCCAGCTCATTTCGGAGACGTGGACCAGGCCTTCAACGCCGGATTCCAGCTCAACAAACGCACCGTATTCAGCAATGTTTGTTACGCGGCCTTCGAATGTCGCGCCGACAGGGTATTTGGCGGCAACGCCTTCCCATGGGTCAGACATCAGCTGCTTCATACCAAGCGAGATACGCTGGGTTTCTTTGTTGATGCGAATGATCTGAACCTTGACGGTCTGACCAACTTCAACAACTTCGGTCGGATGACCAACGCGGCTCCAGGACATGTCCGTGACGTGGAGCAGGCCATCAATGCCGCCCAGATCAACGAATGCACCGTAATCGGTGATGTTCTTGACGACACCGTCGCGGGCTTCGCCTTCAGCCAGCTGGCCAACAAGCTCTGCGCGCTGCTCGGCACGGCTCTCTTCGAGAACAGCACGGCGAGACACGACGATGTTGCCACGTGGACGATCCATCTTGAGAACAGCAAAGGGCTGCTCTTGGTTCATCAGCGGACCTACGTCGCGAACGGGACGGATATCAACCTGGGAACCCGGCAGGAACGCAGATGCGCCACCAAGATCGACGGTGAATCCACCCTTCACGCGGCCAACAATAGCGCCGGTAACGGGCTCTTTCTTTTCGAAGGACTTCTCGAGGCGGTCCCAGCTTTCTTCGCGGCGAGCCTTGTCGCGCGACAGAACGGCGTCGCCAAGCGCGTTTTCGATGCGCTCGAGATAAACTTCAACTTCATCACCAACGGTCGGGGCAGAGCCGCCAGGACCAGTGAATTCGCGAACAGAGATGCGGCCTTCAGTTTTCAGACCAACGTCGACGGTAACAAAATCATTTTCAAGGGACGTCACAGTACCTTTGATGACCTGGCCTTCGCACAGATCGCGGCCGGAGAGGCTCGCTTCCAGCATGGCTGCAAAGTCATCAGTCGACGGGGTGAGTGTTTCGGTAGACATGTAAGGGGTTGCTCCAGGTGCGATGTGAGAGCTGAGCTCGTATTGATCAAATCGCGTGCTGCAGATGCAGCGGGTTTGAGTTAATTAAGGACCAAGCGATGACCGCGCGGCCGATGAACGTTGCAAAGTGAGCCGTGAATCAGGCCGGTTGGCGCATTTCCACAAGTCGCACAGCTTCTGCAACGGCCGCGTCTATACTCAACGTAGACGTATCTAGCAAGGTCGCATCGTCGGCGGCGCGCATAGGCGCATCCGTGCGATTGGCATCACGCGCATCGCGTTCAAGGGTTTGGGCCAACATGTTCTCGTAGGAAATGTCTTGCCCCTTGGCCACCAATTCTTTCCAGCGACGTCGGGCGCGGGTCTCGGCATCCGCTACGACGTAGATTTTTACGTCCGCATCCGGGCAAATGACGGTGCCAATGTCTCGGCCGTCTAAAACCGCGCCGCCCGGCTGCAGCGCAAAGTCTCTCTGCAATTTGAACAGGGCGTCCCGAACCTGAGGTAGGGCAGCAATTTTGGAGGCCACCAAACCGGCTTCGGCCGTTCGGATACGCGTTTCATCGATCGCATCGATATCCAGGTTGGCGGCAAGCTCCCCCGCTCGATCAGCGTCAGTCGGGTCTGCCTTCGCGTCAATCAATGCAAGACCAGTCGCACGATATAATGATCCCGTGTCCAGATAGGGAATGCCGAGATGCTGGGATATTGCTCGGGATATCGTGCCCTTGCCGGAGGCCAGCGGTCCATCAACTGCAATAATCATCTAAACAGACTCCATTGGCGCACCAAGCGTCGCCATGTGATCAAAGAAGTTCGGGTAACTGGTCGCGATCATACTGGCATCATCTATTGTCACGGGATCGGTGCAGCGAAGGCCGAGCACAAACCCACTCATAGCTAGGCGGTGATCATGTCGTGTTTGCACAATGCCACCACCGGCAGCAGGGGCTCCATCGGAGCCGTGCACGGCCAGACTGTTTTCATTCACATCGACAATGACACCATTCCCGCGGAGCATGTCGGCGGTTCCAGCAAGCCGATCACTTTCCTTGGCTTTCAGCTCGTCCAATCCCAGCATTGCAGTCTGGCCCCGAGCAAAGGCCGCCGCGACACCCAATACCGGGTATTCGTCAATCATCGAGGCAGCACGCTCTGCCGGGACGGTGATGCCGGATAAGGCAGAATATTGCGCGGTGATATCGATTGTCTTTTCACCAGCCTTCATAACACCCGGTTTCAGGACCAGATCCGCACCCATCTCCTTCAGCGTGGTGTAGAGGCCAGTGCGAGCGGGATTATCCATAACACCATTGATCTGGATCTTTGAGCCCGGTGTGATCAATGCGGCGACCACGGCAAATGCCGCTGAAGAAGGGTCGCCTGGTACCGCGATCTCGCAAGCGCTCAGGGTTTGCGGTCCAACAAGCCGAGCGGTTAGGCCGCGATCATTTCGGCTGACATCGATTTTAACGCCAAACAGAGCCAGCATTCGCTCTGTATGGTCGCGCGTCGATTGTGCCTCTGTTACCACCGTTTCGCCCTCCGCGCCCAAGGCCGCCAATAAAATTGCAGACTTCACCTGCGCGGACGCGACCGGGGAAGCGTATTTGATGGCGTTCAACTTGCTGGCAGTCATGGAAATTGGCAGCCGGTTCCTATTCGCTTCCAGCTTGGTACCCATCAATCCCAACGGAGTAATCACCCGGGCCATCGGTCGGGAAGACAAACTCTGATCGCCGATAAATTGCGCTGAAACGCCAGCTCCTGCGCAAGCGCCCATCACCAAACGCACACCAGTTCCCGAATTTCCGAAATCCAGCGGGGCGTGAGGATTGCACAGTTTGCCGTCCTTGCTAGTGACGCTCCAATTTCCAGTGCCGGTATGCTCAACAGTGGCACCCAACGCCGTCATGGCCTTTGCGGTATCCAGGACATCGCCGCTTTCCAGCAACCCGGTAATGCGGGTCACCCCGCTTGCGAGACCGCCAAATATCAACGATCGATGAGAGATCGATTTGTCTCCGGGCGCATCGATGCAGCCAGTCAATGGCCCACATCGTTGTGAGCGAACAGATTTTAGGGAAGCCGGGGAATTGGAGGGCATGTGTACAAATTCACAGTTCAGGGCAGATCGACAGCGAAGAGGTTTTGACAGAGCGCGTTGATCGTGGCAACGGGTTTGACGATAAAGAAATCTGGTTGTGTCAGGGATATCATGGCCAAAATTGATCTGGGTACCAAGCGCGTCTGTCCGGGCTGCGCTGCAAAATATTACGATCTGGGACGCAATCCGGCAAAATGCCCGAAATGCGACTTTGAATTCGATCCGAATGAGGATCTTAGCCGTCCAGTGGTGAAGCCGCGCGCCGGCAAGGCTGCCGATGAATCAAATACTGAATCCAAATCGGAAGCGGTAGAGACAGACGATTCCGCTGACGCCGAGGACGCGACACCTGAAACAGCTGAAATCGTCGGCAAGCCAAGTTTCCCAGCGGGGGAATCTGATGGAGAAGGGGATGATGAATCACCGGATGCCCCGTCAGATGAATCCGATGGTTTTGGCGATAGCGATGATGAAACCACTGAATCCACCGAAACTGATGAGGATGACAATACAAAGCTCCTTATCGACGAGGAGGAAGACGAAGGTTTTGGCGAGATAAACATCACCAAGGACGAAGATCTCTGACGGATAGCAAGGCCTATTCATTGGCACTGCAATCTGCGCGAACACTGCACTTGATCCGGACAGTATCCGGGATTAGGTTCCGCGCCTCTCGCCGCACCCCAAAGCGGTGAAACAAGTGTCGGGGCTATAGCTCAGTTGGGAGAGCGCTTGCATGGCATGCAAGAGGTCAGCGGTTCGATTCCGCTTAGCTCCACCAAATCAAAAGGCCCCGCTGAAACAGCGGGGCCTTTTTTATTCGTTTAAGCTCAAACGGCTGAAGACGATGTCCGAGCTTAGGCTGCGTCGCTAGCCGGCGTGCCAACAAGAAGGGCGTGCATGGCGGTCAGATCAGGTGCCGCGCGAAGACGTTCGCGCACATCCTCACGCCGCATCAATCGTGATACGCGAGCCAGAGCCTTGAGATGCTCGGCTCCCGCATCTTCAGGGGCAAGGAGCATGAAGACGAGGTCGACTGGGCGACCATCGATCGATTCAAAATCGACTGGGCTTTTGAGCCTCGCGAAAAATCCGGTGACGTCGCGGATGCCCCGCAAACGTGCATGTGGAATCGCCACGCCCTGACCAACGCCTGTTGATCCGAGACGTTCGCGCTGCAACACACTCTCGAAAATTACGCGTGCTTCCATCCCGGTCTTGTGCGCCGCAATCTCTGAGAGAGCTTGCAGCACCTGTTTACGGCTGGATGCACCCAAATCCATTGCTGTCCCACCTTCGGGGATCAGATCTGATAACGCCATTGCACTAATTGCCTGACTCTAAGCCGGATTGGCTTGTGAAACACGGGCTGGATCGACCCAGCCAATATGCCCGTCAGGGCGGCGATAAACGATATTTAAGCCGCCATTTGCGGCATTCTTGAACATCAGGAACGGTGAATCCGCGGCATCCAGTTCCAGCGATGCCATCCCAACCGTCAGTGTGCGCACTTCACCCTGACTTTCGGCAATCACAATTGGTTCCGGTGTCGCATTGTCTGAGTGGGCATCGTCGGATTCTTCGTCGGACATCGCATCGCGACCATCCTGAAGGACGACAATCGGCATATCTTCAGCCGGCAGCTCAGACTTGTTATTGGCATGATGATTCTTAAGCCGGCGCTTATAGCGACGCAGACGCTTCTCGAGCTTGGTCATGCTGTCATCTGCCGCCTTGTAGGCGTCATCTGCATCACCGTGTGCTTGCAGCATCACGCCGGATGGCAAATGCAATGAGCAATCCACACGAAATCCAGTGCCTTCCCGGGCTATCGAGATATAGGCTTCACCTGGACGGCTGAAATATTTCGCAACACCGTCTTCAACCCGTCCGAGAATCTGTTCCCGCAGCGAGCCGCTGACATCGATGCCTTTATTGACCACTTGTATTTGCATGAGCTCCTTCCCGCTGGCCATACACCAGCACGTGAGGCGTTTGATACAATGCCACCCCTCCCCGGAAAGCGGGCGGAACCTAGTCGCGGGCTCAGGCCAGAGTCAATGCTCTTTTCCGGTGAACCTGTCGCTGCAAGTCGCGCAGCGAGGCGCCCGTCAGGGTCACGCAGACCGCGTGAACTTATCCTGCGCGTTTGAGTATACGACGTCGTTGCACCGATGAGGGAATATTTAGCGCCTCTCGGTATTTTGCAACTGTTCTTCTAGCAATTTCAATGCCTTCGCCAAGTAAATGTTCTACCAGACGGTCGTCAGATAGTACATCATCCGGCGTTTCCTGATCAATCATCGACTTGATTCGGAATCGAACCGACTCAGCAGAATGCGCTTCGCCGCCACCGGAGGACGGGATTGCCGAGGTGAAGAAATATTTCAGTTCAAACAAACCTCGAGGTGTCGAGACGTATTTGTTGGACGTGACTCGGCTCACTGTCGATTCGTGCATGCCGATCGCATCGGCGACATTCTTCAAATTAAGCGGGCGTAAATAGGCCACGCCGTGCGCCAGGAACATGTCCTGTTGTCTTACGATTTCACTCGATACTTTGAGGATGGTCCGTGCGCGTTGGTCAAGGCTTTTCACCAACCAGCTGGCATTCTGACCGCATTCGGAAATAAAAGTCTTGTCCGATTCCGACTTCGCGACAGCGGATATCTCCGCGTAATAGCGCTGATTGACCAAGACGCGAGGCAGGGTCTCCGAATTGAGTTCGACCTTCCAGCTGCCATCCGGTGATTGCTTGATGAAGACATCCGGCTCCACCGCCCGGGCAGCATCACTGCCAAAAGCCAGGCCCGGCTTTGGTGTGAGCGCGCGAATTTCGGCGATCATCTCATCAAGGTCTTCCCCGTCAACACCGCACAGCGTTTTGAGGGTGGAATATTCGTGCTTGGCCAAACGATGCAGATTGTCGATCAAGGATTCCATTGCGGGATCGAACCGGTCCTTTTCCTTCAATTGAAGGGCCAGGCATTCAGCAAGGTCGCGCGCCATTACTCCGGCAGGTTCAAATGTTTGCGTCATTGCCAGCACAGATTCAACGCGTCCAGATTCGGTCCCCAGGCGCGTTGAAATTTCCTCGAGATCGCTGCGCAGATAGCCGTCTTCATCCGTCAAATCGATCAAATGGGCACCGATCATTCGGTCGATTGGGTCAGCCGTGGCTGTCGAGAGTTGATCGTGAAGATGCTCGGCCAGAGAGATCTCGCGTGTCGAATTCGCCGCAGCGTCGTAATCTTCACCGCTATAGGCGCTGCCTCCCCCGCCTACGGCTGAATAATTTTGAGCCTCCGCACCGACCGCGTCAGCCGCAGGCTGGGCTTCGGCTACCCCCGACAAATCAGTCTTTGAATCATCGCTGTGGAGCATCTCGCCATCGGCATCGATCGCGTCCTGCGCGTCGCCGGACGGTGAACTCATTTCGAGTTCTCGCCGCTCGCCATCTGTTTCGGAGCGTTCCGAATCAGGTTGTTCAACGCGCTCATCTCTTTCCAGCAGTGGATTGCTTTCGAGTTCGCCCTCTACAAATTCGGCGAGCTCAATATTCGACAACTGCAAGAGTTTGATGGCTTGCTGTAGCTGAGGAGTCATCACCAGGGACTGACCCTGGCGCATTACCAGCTTTTGCGACAAACCTGCCATATACGCCTCTACCGATTAAACTTTCGCCGATTGTAATCAGGCAAAGCTTTCTCCCAGATAAACGCGGCGTACATCTGGATCAGCACGGATCGCGTCCGGAGAGCCTTCAAACAAAACTTCACCCTCGTGAATGATCGTCGCACGGTCCGTAATCTCCAGTGTTTCACGGACATTGTGATCGGTAATCAAAATGCCGATGCCGCGATCCTTGAGAAAACGAATGAGATCGCGAATATCAGCTATAGCAAGCGGATCGATCCCCGCAAATGGCTCATCGAGCAGCATGAATGAGGGGCGAGTCGCCAACGCTCTTGCGATTTCAACCCGTCTGCGTTCGCCCCCGGAAAGGGAGGGAGACGGCGCTTGCCGAAGGTGTGAAATCCGTAGCTCTTCAAGCAGTTGCTCGACGATCTCGACGCGCTTTTTTTTGTCTTTTTCCACAATTTCCGCAACAGCCAGGATGTTTTGTTCGACCGTCATACCGTGAAAAATCGACTTTTCTTGCGGCAAATAACCGATTCCCAAGCGTGCGCGCTGGTACATTGGGAGCCGGGTTATATCCTCACCATCAAGCATGATCCGTCCGTAATCGGCTTCCACCAATCCGGTTATCATATAGAAACAGGTTGTCTTTCCAGCCCCGTTCGGGCCGAGGAGGCCCGCGATTTCACCGCGTTGCAGAGAAACTGAAACCCCCTTCACAACTGGGCGCTTCTGGTAGGCCTTGCCGATTTTTTCGACGACGAGCCCGGCCCGTCCTGCTTCCGGTTCTACGGCGTCCAGCGTTTCACTCATTGCCATTTGGGTCTCTCATTCAGTCGGCTAGCAAGTTGCCGGGGCGTCGCCTTCGAGCGGCGTATTGGTTTCTGGCTCAGGGGTTTCTTCGTTTTCCTGAGTATAGAGAACCGCGCGGACTCGTTGTCCATTTCCTTCTTGGCCAAAGGTTGAATCGCCATTGGTAAGATGGGTTGAGAAAAAATTCGTCGTGATCACATTCTCGCATTGTCGAATGACGACATCACCTCGGAGGGTGATTGTATCATCTTCAATCCGGTAGACCCCGGTATCACCTCGGGCATTTTGCAAGGGCGAATAATAACGCACATTGCCGGTCGCAACGATGCGTTCGATGTCTCCGCGCCCACCAGTCTCAGACAGGCCATGATGCAGTTCAACATGATCGGCCATCAAGCGGCGATCCCCCTGAACAATATCAACATTGCCAATCAGGGTTGTTCGGCGCTCCGAATCCCAATTTTCCATGTGATCGGCACCGACATCCAGCGGCAAAGTCGAATCGCCGATCTGTGCCAGCGCTGAATTTCCCAGAATAAGGGCCATAACGGCCGCAACGGCAATGCGGATCATCGCGATGCCGGGGGGCATCATCTTTGGCAGGTCAATTGCGGTGGGCAGCCGGTCTGTCATGTCTATTCCTCTTCCCCGGCGCTTTCGCCATTCTCAGTCATTTCTGCAATCTCAGTCCGGTCCTGCAGAATTTGAGCTCTCACATTACCTTCAAATATCACACGATTGCCACCCTCAAGGATTTCGTAGCGATCAGAACGAATAGATCCGTTTGGGCCCGTCCCAATTACGGGTTGCTCTCCCGAAACACGCTGGTCTCGCAAGTGGACCCGAGCGTGTTGTGACAGGAAAGTATAGCCAGTATCGGTTTGCAAATTGACCTCGGTGTTCAAATCCAAAATCCGGTTGGTTGGGTCATACGATCCCGTTTCAGCCAAAACTTGGGACAGCTGATCCCCGGCAGAAATGAAATCATAATCGAGCCGAGGCCGTTGAAGCTCCGTCACGCCATCGCTATTTTCTCGCCGGCGAATAGCAATGTCGGCGGTGACCGTATAGGGCGTCAGGTTTTCATCTCGACCGGTGAAACGCGGATTGATCATGCGCACATCGGTACTGACAGCTTCCTGAGCCTCGATCGGTCCACCGGCATTCCCCAAAATGAGCTGGGTTAACAGTAAGGCGACGATGCCAACGGCCGCTCCAATAAAAACCAGTCGTAATAATCCAACGAATGCAGTCCGACGCCGCGCCGCATTCAGCGTCAGTGCCCGACGTGGCTCCCAATTCCCGTGGTGGGTGGGCTGTAGGGCCTCCAGGCCGTGAGAAGAGATTGAGCTCATGGGACGGGTTTGATCAGCTTTACAATTGTTCTAAGGCAGGATCACCAAAGACCAGTCTTTGTCGGCGAATTCAAGGCAGGCATTACGAGTGCGCGAAAATATCTGTTTCGGGCCATCCTGCGAGATCCAGGGCGGCGCGGGTCGGCAAGAAATCGAAACAGGCCTGCGCCAGCTCCATCCGGCCTTCGCGTTTGAGCATAACGATCAGTTTCTCACGAAGCGCATGCAAGTGCAGAACATCGGAGGCTGCATAGTTCAGTTGGGCCTTGCTCAGCTCATCCGCGCCCCAATCTGAGCTCTGCTGTTGCTTGTTCATATCGACACCAATCAACTCGCGCGACAGATCCTTAAGGCCATGACGGTCCGTATAGGTCCGCACCAGTTTGGAGGCGATTTTCGTGCAAAAAACCGGTGCCAGGGTTATCCCCAAATACGTTCGACACATTGCCACATCAAAGCGGGCAAAATGGAAAATTTTCTCGACATCCGGGCTGCCCATGAGGGCCTTGAGATTGGGGCAGTCATAACGACTTCGATCCATCTGAACGACGTGCGCATCGCCGTCGCCAGCAGACAATTGCACCACGCAAAGCGGGTCACGGGTCAACGACAATCCCAGTGTTTCCGTGTCCACGGCAACTCGATTGCCCAAATCGACATCGGCGGGCAGATCGCCGCGGTGGTAATGCACTGTCATTGTCTCATCCTTTTTATCTCGCCGTGGTTCTAGTGCGGTATGACCGCCCAGGGCAAGGCTGGTCAGCGTTCGCTGCGGATTCCACGAGGCGTAATCTCGCCTAATGCGTCATCTAAACCGCGCCAATCATCTCGGTTTAGATAGTGTGGCATTGAGAGTTCAGGGTCAGGATCGGTCGCGATAACCGCATCCAGCAGAGCTGTTGCGTGTGCGCCGTCGTCAGTGTCCAGCCACGCAGCACGACGTGCCAGCAAGGCGGTGGTTGAGGTCTGCAGATTGTCCGGAGTGATACGCTGCCCGAAAGCGGACGTGTCGCTTGATCGGACACCATCACTATTTTGCATCCGATCGAGCATGCTTTGTCCGACGTGCGGGAGATAGTGAGATGGTTCGTAAAACGTTGGATGTGGCAAGGTTTGGTCCGCCTGTGGTGCCGCCGTAGTTGCAACATCCTGAAAGCCGGAAAAGTCCCAGAGGACGGCGCCGCCGCCTGGTCCGCATGCGTCAATGGGATTTTGCGGGGCGTATTGCGCGAACAATTCGGTCAATTCTGAGCGCAATGTCAGGTAATCATCGGCACGACCGGCCCGGAACATCGCCTCCTCGCGCCAGGCATGAAGCGGATGTATGAACCCGATGACCTGAACGCCCTCAGACGTAAGCGTCGCGAGAGTCCGTTCGAAATAATCAAGCCTGTCAGGGTCATAACGATAGCCTAAATAATAGCCATAAATACCCCGAGTCCCCCCTTCATAGCGCGCCAATTGGGCACCCGCCTCATACACTTCAGCCCAGGGCGTGCGTGGTGTGCTGCCGCCAATATTGTCTGCCAACATCTGCACCGACGCCGCAAATGTGTTGGGCGAAAGCGCGACACGGGCCAAGGAAAATGCGCGATTTCCATCGGTTAGCGCTGATAACCAGTAGGTCGCCTTGGCCTTTGAGTGGGTGCCAAACTCGTCCAGGTCGAGGCCGATGACCACGCAACGCAAATCGGCGCTGCGGGAACCGAGCGCCATGGCGCGACCCAATTCAAACATATTGGTCCCGCGCATTCCGGCATTGTGTATATCACCAGGCCAACCGCTCGGTGCGGATGGGAAACCGTCCACCGTACGCGATGATCCAAGTAATATGGATCGATCTCCACCGCGAGCGAGCCGGTCGCCAACATTGACCCGGCCCCCGTCCTCCAGAAGGCGTGTTTCACGGGTGGTCAAACCGGGGATGGTGGGGGCACCGGTGACGCCAAAAGGGTCGACCAGCGCGTTGAAGCCGGCAAAGCCGACCAGGGCGGCCAGTAAAGAAACCAGCAAGGTGGAGGTGAATTCTCTCACGACATCACCTGCGTCTCTATCAGGGTCAGGGCGGGGGTATCAGAAGGCATAATAGATAAATTCCGAAGTCTTCCACGCATTCAAGATGGACAGGAACAATATCCCGGCGGCGATAAGCGCCAGGCGCTTTGAGAATTTCCACCGCAATCCCGGGCGTGGCTTGATTTGCGCATCCTTCATCGATTGCTCGTCCAGCTGATCGGCAAACACTTCGGGCGTGTCCGGGAGGCCCCATACGATCCACAACCCAAACAAGATCCACAAGATGGCATTCGGGTCTACACCCGCCAAGCCTAATCCGGACAGGCCAAACATGCCCGCCAAAATGCTGAGAGCAGAATTCCAACTCGCTGCACGGAAGAATACCCAGGCGATTGTTGTGAAGATGAAGGTCAGGGCAATAGCAAAAATACGACGTCGACCGTCAAACCACCCCTTTGGTCCCCATTTGCCCCAATAGTGTGCCACGGTCAGCCCGAGCCCGTGTAGGCCACCCCATATGACAAATGTCCAAGCGGCCCCGTGCCATAGCCCGCCAAGCAGCATGGTGATCATCAAATTGATTGAGCGTCGCCCTTCGCCGTTTCGATTGCCGCCCAGGGGAATGTAAAGATGGTCCCGCAGGAAATGCGACAGGGTAATGTGCCAGCGGCGCCAGAATTCGACGATGGACGCTGATTTGTAGGGGCCATTGAAATTGATCGGGAGGCGAAAGCCCAAGCAACGGGCCAGACCAAGGGCCATGTCGGAATAGCCCGAAAAGTCGAAAAAGATTTGAAGGGCATACGCGATCGCGCCGATCCACGCGGCGATCAAACCGGGCGCATCGCCGCGTTCCGCCAACGAAAACAACGATGTCGCATAGGGTTCGATGCTCTCGGCGATCAAAACCTTTTTGGCCAGGCCAACGGCAAAAATGCTGAGCCCAACACCCAAATTGTCCCAGATATCGTCCTTGCGAGTGGTGTCGTTGAATTGCGAGGCAATTTGATGGTGCTGGATCAGCGGGCCGGCGACAATATGCGGAAAAAACGACACAAACAGAGCGTGAGCAAAAAACCGGCCTGGGTCCGTTTTATGGCGTGCCACATCAACGAGGTAGGAAATCTGCTGGAATGAAAAGAATGAGATCGCCAGCGGTAGTCCGAGCCCAAGCACCGGCATGTCCAGCCCCGCGAGCGCGTTAATATTTTCGGCGAAGAAATCGGCATACTTGAAGAAGCCAAGCAGACTCAGATTGAAAATGATGCCGATCGCCAGCAAGGGCTGGGTGCGCCATCGGCGCATCAATCGCGCGATGATATGGTTGATGATGACAGAGCCGAGCAGCAATAAAACATGCCGCACAAACCAGAGCGTCTGAATGAGGCTATCCAGATTGAAACCGGTCAGTTCATACCAGGGTGCCCGGCTGACATCCCACCACGCGTAGAAAAAGAACGAAGCTGCGGCCAGCAGTGATAATGCGGTCCAGTGGGAGATGTACTGACGCGTCAGATAGTAAAGTGCCAGCACCGACGGCAGGAACAGGAATAGGAATTCAAAGGAATTGAAAATCATGCGTCTGCCGGCCCCCGCAACACCAAAAAGTTAAACGCGCTCACCAGCATCGTAAAGCTTGCGGTGCATGGCCGCCGGAAGCCTTTCGGTTTCCGGGCTAGAAGAAGAGTCGATCTGAGTGGTGATGGTGGCGGCTACCCAGCGCCCCTGAGGTGGCGTTATCTTGAGATATCAGTCACCGCTCCCATAGGGGAGCCTGTCGGGGGTTTTTACCGTCATTCTGTGGGGCATGCCCGAAGAGGGCGATCGCGTTTGTAGATCATCACATGATCACCATTCGCAAATCGCCCGGTGCCGTTTTCAACATAACCGAGCTTGCCAGCAACCCGAACCGACGAGACGTTCGCAGGATCAATGATACAGCAAGTCGACGAGTGGGTGGTTTCCTTATCGACCCATTTCAAAATCGCGCGCATCGCCTCGGTGGCAAGGCCGCGCCCATGGGCGTGTGATCTCAAAGCCCAACCCGCTTCTGGCTGTCCGGATATGGAGGGTTGGATCGAGCGATGAAGATCCGCCAGGCCCGCCTCGCCAATGAACTGACCATCGTCACGATCAATCACAGCCCAATAGCCATAATTGAGCAAACGCCATAGGCCTGCATATCGAAGAATTCGCATCCATACTTCACTCGATGCAGACGCACTGCCTCTAATGAATTCAACCACGCCGGGGTCGGCCCAAAGCGCTTTCGACTCGCCAAAATCTTCCAACGAATGCGCGCGCAGTATCAAGCGGTCAGTCGTCAAGGTGGGAGCGCTCAAATGCAGTTTGTCTGCAGGCAAATCAGCATCTTCCTGTTGATTGCGAAATTGGCCCGGCACGCCGAATCCATTTCAAGAATTCCTGTCGCGACTTCAAGCATAGCCCGTTGCGCAATAACGAACAATTCAAGCCTGATTTTGCCGTGACCTGTTTGTGCAGGCGCTGGGATGGGTCTGTTGCCAATCCCGGTGTGATGCTTGTCAGGTCATTGGATATACCGCTAATGAGCCCACCGTTTACACTCCTTCAGGAAGGCGCGCAGTGACACATTCGGCCGAAGATTTTATGCAAGACGCCAATAAGTTGCTTGAGGCCAAATCCTATAACGACGCCTCGCTCGCATTGTGTCGTGCGCTTGATCTGAATCCGCATTTATTGAACGCTCATTATATCCTCGGAGCATCATTGCTTCAGCATGGCCAGGCAGCCGTCAGTTTACCCTGTCTTATGACCGCTGATATGCTGCAGCCCAATAATCCCCGCTTTGTGATCGCATTTTCGCGGGCGCTTCTAGACATGGGGCAAGCAGATCGTGCAGCATCCAATTTAGATCGCTCACAAAAGAAAAGTCCGTCAAATGCGGCTCTCAAGCAGGCAGTCGCTCAATGCCCGGTGAGGAATAAACAAGCATCGTTTCGCGACGGTTATATCAGTGCGCTCGACAAGACAGAGCAAGATCGCCTGATGGGACAGGCGTCGGAGGCGCTCGAAGCCGGGGACGATAAAACGGCCTATTTATTGGCGAGCGAACTTGTCTGGGCGGTGCCGCAATCGACGGCGGTTTGGCGCTTGCTGGGGCGAGCCGCCGCAATTGGCGCGTCTCCCATTCACGGCGAAATGTGCATGCGTCGAGCCATCGCGATCGCGCCCAAGGAAGCCGAGTCCTGGATTGCCTTGTCACACATCGTCCGCGAAGCCCCCGATCGACAAGCTGATTCAGAGCGGATTCTGCTGAGCGCATTGGATATTTGCGGCCCAGACGCGGCCATTTGCGCAGCATTATGCGACCAGTATTTCAAGGCAAACCGATATCACGAGGCTCTTGAGCGGCTCGAGGAAGTGGGGGCAGCGTTTTCATCCCCATCCGTCACCTTGATGCGTCTCCAGGTCGAAGCACTACAGCATCAGGGTCAGATCGAACACGCGACTGCCATACTTGAGCAAGCGCTTGATCTTGATCCATCCAACCACGCGCTGTTCTCTGACGCATTTAAGTTTTATGAGGCGCGCGTCGATCCTGCTCCGATGCTGGCATTGCTTAAACGCGCCAAACGGGTTGGCATTGGCCTTGGGCAAGGGGTTGAGTCGGATGTAATGGCGCGAATTGCCCTACGCGCGGGTGACCTCGATAAGGCCCACACCCATATTATCCAGGCGCTCCAGGGCCACGCTGAAGACGCACAAATGTTGAGCCGTCGCTTTACGCTCGCCAGTATCGAAGACAAGCGCGGCCAGTATAAAGCCGCGTTTGACGCCGCCAATGCGGCAAATGGGATGATGGAAAAGCTCTGGGAGCAGGAAGGACCCTGCGACCACACGATGTCGACGCGCCGGATCGACAGTTTCCAAAACCGTCTTGACGTTGAGATTAAATCAGGGAAATCGCGATGCGTAGATTCCTCTTTCGGCCCCAACAATATCGCCTTCCTTGTCGGTTTCCCGCGATCGGGAACGACGCTTCTCGACAGCATTTTGCGGACGCATTCTCGTGTCCGCATCATCGAGGAGGAGCCGGTCCTAATCCGCGCTTTACGTGAAGCTGTTCCGGGCATGAGCGGTGATGAAACCAATTTTACGGAAGAATGGCTCGATCATCTCGATGCCTGCGATCGCTCCGTTTTGCGCGATAAATATCTTTCATATTTAAGCCAGTACGCGGAAGAGGATTTAGCGGCAGACAAGATCTATATAGACAAATTGCCCCTCAACATGAATTGGGCCCCTTTGCTGCACGAGCTTTTCCCGCGGGCTATCTTTATTCTCGCCGGGCGTCATCCGCTGGACGTGGCTATCAGCAATCTGTTTCAGGCCTACCAGCCCAATAATGCGATGCTGAACATGACCAGCCTGCAGCGTATAAGCACGCTTTACAATGCCAGCTTTACGCTTTGGGAGACGTTTGAAACCTGGCGAAACCCAGACATCGCCGCCATCTCCTATGAGGATATTCTTGCGGATATTGAGAGCGCTGTAACGCCGGTGATGACTCGATTGGGTCTTGGGTGGGAAGACAAACAGGCTCGGTTTTTCGAGACAGCCCAGAAACGTGGCCGCATTAACACGCCAAGCGCCACCCAGGTGACTCAAAAACTTTATGAGACATCCCGGGAGCGTTGGCGCAATTACGATTTTGCCCTGCAAGGCAAAGATAGTCTGACCTTGCGCCAATGGGCAGACAAGCAGGGATATCTCGTCGAAGACGACGGCTAAAACCAACACGCCCACAGGCTGCGCCCCCTTAGCTGCCAGGTCTTATTTCCAATGCAACACCCACATGGTCGAAGAGATCTGACGGGCCAGGGTTTCAGGCCTAAGAGGTCTGGCAAAGGCGCTGGCGCACCGTCAACGCAATCCTAAAACCGGGCACTTTTAGACCGGACCAAGTACCGAATTTTATCGCTATCACAGTGCATTAGAAGG
>JAQXCQ010000057.1 GCA_029251785.1 Maricaulis sp.
CGGTCGGTTTCTTCGATGGCGCGTTGCATCGAGCCGGTGATGCGGTCGGCATAGAGGATGACCTTGCTTTCGGCGTTACGCGCAGCGCGGCCAATCGTCTGGACCAGGCTGGTTTCGGAGCGCAAAAAGCCTTCCTTATCGGCGTCCAGAATCGCCATCAATCCGCATTCGGGGATATCGAGGCCCTCGCGTAACAGATTGATCCCGATCAGGATATCAAACTCGCCCAGGCGCAAATCGCGGATCAGCTCGATGCGTTCCACCGTGTCGACATCGCTGTGCATATAGCGAACCTTCAGGCCCTGCTCGTGCATGTATTCGGTCAGGTCTTCGGCCATGCGCTTGGTCAGCGTGGTGACCAGAACGCGCATATCCTTGGCGATCACCTTGCGGGCCTCGTCGATCACATCATCGACCTGGCTGGCCCCGTCCTTGGCAACCGGGCGGATCTCTACCGGCGGGTCGATCAGATGGGTCGGGCGGATCACCTGTTCGGTGAACACGCCGCCGGTCTGGTTGAGCTCCCAATCGCCCGGCGTGGCGCTGACGCACACTGATTGCGGCCGCATCGCATCCCATTCCTCGAATTTGAGCGGGCGATTATCCATACAGCTGGGCAGGCGGAAGCCATGATCGGTCAGCGTCTTCTTGCGGCTGTAATCACCCTTGAACATCGCGCCCAATTGCGGGATCGAGACATGGCTCTCATCGGCGAAAACGATAGCGTTTTCAGGAATGTATTCAAACATGGTGGGCGGTGGCTCGCCGGGCTTGCGGCCTGTGAGGTAGCGCGAATAATTCTCGATGCCGGCGCAGGAACCGGTCGCGTGCAACATCTCCAGATCAAACTCCGTTCGCTGTTGCAGGCGCTGGGCTTCGAGCAATTGATTATTCTTCTCCATCCAGTCGAGGCGCAGTTTCAGCTCCGACTTGATCGATTGCGCCGCCTGGTTGAGCGTCGGGCGCGGCGTGACATAGTGGGAATTGGCGTAGAAGCGAACGGATTTGAGATCGTCGATCGACTTGCCGGTTAAGGGATCAAATTCGGTGATCGTCTCAATCTCATCACCAAAGAATGAGATGCGCCAGGCGCGGTCATCATAGTGGGCCGGGAAGACTTCCAGATTATCGCCGCGCACCCGAAAGCTGCCGCGTACGAAGGCCATGTCGTTTCTGGTATATTGCAGATCCACCAGCTGCCGCATCACCGCGCGCTGATCGCGGATGTCGCCAGGCTTCAGATCGAAGCACATGGCGGTATAGGTCTCCACCGAACCGATGCCGTAAATACACGATACCGAGGCGACGATGATCACATCATCACGCTCCAGAATAGACCGCGTCGCCGCATGCCGCATCCGGTCGATGGCTTCGTTGATCGAGCTCTCTTTCTCGATATAGGTGTCGGTCCGCGGCACATAGGCTTCGGGCATGTAATAGTCGTAGTATGAGACAAAATACTCGACACAATTATTCGGAAAAAACGATTTAAATTCGCCATATAGCTGGGCGGCGAGGGTCTTGTTTGGGGCCAGGATCAGGGCCGGGCGCTGCACCGCCTCAATCACTTTCGCCATGGTGAACGTCTTGCCGGTACCGGTCGCGCCGAGCAGAACCTGGTCGCGATCGCCGGAGTTTAACCCGGCGACGATTTCCTCAATCGCCTGCGGCTGGTCGCCCATCGGTTCAAACTCGGACACGCATTCAAAGCGGACACCCGGTTCCACCTTCTCCGGCCTGTCCGGACGGTGAGGCTCCCAGCCCTCGACAGGCTCTGGCGGGGCCTTGTCCAGGATGAAATCGGGAGGAGCAGAAAGCGTGTCGTCGACGGTGATCTTGGTCATGTCCAAGATATAGGACGCGCCGCGCCTTCGGGCCAGAGGCCTGCTGCCACCGCCCTGTCAGGAGAGGTGGGCCGCCCAGGGACGTCTTGGCTGGAATTCTGCCCGGTCAGGCGTCGTCATAAACACCCGCATTGATCACCGCATCCAGCCCCATTTCCAGGTAATCGCCCATCAGTGGGGCGCCGAGCAGGTATTCTGCGGTCGGAACGCTGCGGCGGGCGCGGGCTTCCCGGACGGATGCGACAAAGTCTCGACCTTCAAAATCACCGCGGCCGATCCAGTACAGGGCGACCAATTCGGCGAGGGCCTCCTCATCACGACCGTTCATCCAGGCGGTGAGTTCGTCTCTGCTGCGATCGTGATCCCCGACGACCAGTTCATCTTCTGAACCGATGTCGACGGAACGATCGAGATCCTCGATCTGCTCTTTGGCATCATAGGCGCGGGCCAGCAGGATAATGTGGCGGACGGATTTTTCGGCGATATTCATAGTAGCGGCTCCAATCCTGACGCGTTTCTGAAACTGATCGATATACATTACAACGTCCTAGCCGGAGCGGGCTGCGACATAACCGCCGGATAGCAATTCACAGCGTCCAAGGCAGACGTAATCAAGAATTGGTTAAGACGCGTCAGGGCAGTATAGGCACAGCTTTTGTTCCAACGTGGAGTTTTTAAAAACTCATGTCCGGTAGTTTTGAACGCATCCGAGTCCTGATTGTCGAAGACAATGCGCATATGTCGACAATCTTGCGTACAATCCTGCAAGGGTTTGGCGTGCGTACCATTGTTGAAGTGCGCGACGCTGCGGACGCCTTTGAAACCATGCGCGATGTCAATCCGGATTTTGCCGTTGTTGACTATATGTTGGGCGATTTGAACGGGTTGGAGTTTACCCGCCTGGTCCGCACGGCATCGGACAGTGCTAATAAATATCTGCCGATCATCATGGTCACCGGTCACACCGATCGTGCCCGTGTGCTCGAGGCGATCAATGCCGGCGTCAATGAATATCTGGCCAAGCCGGTCAAACCTGTCGACCTGTTCCACCGTATCTCCGCCTTGATCGAGCGGCCCCGCCGTTTCGTAAAGGCCTCAACCTATTTCGGCCCCGACCGCCGCCGCCGTCAGGATCCGCGATATCGCGGGCCCTGGAGGCGTTCGACCGATAATGAGGACGAGGCGGAAGAGGCCTGCTAGGCGGGTTTTGATCTGTCATCCCAGACGCCTGATTTCACGATAAGTCGTAAAGATAATAATGGTTTCGGTAGAGCCGACTGCTTTTCGCTTGCGTATGATCGAGGCGAAATCTGCATTATTGATCAGCAGGTCCGGCCCATTCTGCATCAGATCCTCTGTCCGGATGAGTGCGGTGTCACAGCTCAGCGGCGCGCCGCACCCGCTATGACAGGCGATGGCATCGGCCCCGGTGAGCATCTTGCCCATCGCGCCGGCCGCCTGCCGATCCGCCATCAGAACCCGTCCGTAATCGTCGAAACGGGTCTTCTGCAGATTAATCAAAATGCCACGGTCACCGGTCATGCGTCTCTCCCTATTGGAGAATTCGTACATGCTTTGTTCTGCACCCACAAGGTGTAAATTACAATATTACGTTAAATAATCAGGAAGCGGCGCTCAGCGTCAGGGCGGCGACCTCTTCCGGCGTCGTACACCAGCTCGTTACGAACCGCGCCGAGCCGTCGGGCCACTGATAGAATCCCGCACCGGCGGCTCGCATTCGGTTCGCGATTGGTTCCGGAATGCGGGCAAAAACCTCATTGCCATCAACAGGGTGGAGCACGGTCACTCCGTCCAGAGCTGACAGTCCCGCGGCAAGCGCAGTCGCACGTTCATTAGCCGTACGGGCCAATTGCAGCCACAGGTCATCGTCCAGCCAGGCCTCAAATTGAGCCGCCATGAAACGGATTTTGGGTGCCATGTGGCCCCCGCGTTTCTGGTGGGCCTGAAGGGTCTCGAAACGATCCATGACGGACGGGAAGAGAATGACGGCTTCAGCGCCCAGCGCCCCATTCTTGGTGGCACCGAAGCAGAGTGCATCAACGCCGGACTTCCAGGTCAGTTCGGCTGGCGTGCAGCCGAGTGATACGAGGGCGTTCGAGAAACGTGCACCGTCCATATGCACAACGGCTGGGCGGTCTGTCAGGCGAGCGGCTCGATCGGCCACATCCGCAGGCCTATAGGCCGTGCCGCTCTCGCTTAGATTGGACAGGGACAGCACCCGGACCGGGCTGGTATGGACAAAGCCCTCGGGAATTTGTTCGAGCGCATTATCAAGCGATTCCAGACTGATGCGCGCATGATCGCCGAGCAATGGGATCAGTTTGGCGCCCCCGGTGTAAAATTCCGGAGCGCCGCGTTCATCGCGATGGATATGGGCCTCATCGTGACACAGAATCGCACCGTGCGGAGGACACAAAACCGATAGGGCCAGCGCGTTGGAGGCCGTCCCAGAGACCGCGAAGACCACTTTCAAATCACACTCGAAAATGTCCTTCAATCGCGCTTCAACCCGCGCTGATATCTCGTCGGCCCCATAGCTTGGGGCATAGCCCGTATTGGCAGCGGCGAGGGCCTCGATCAGCCGCGGATGGGCCGGGGCGGTGGTATCAGAGAGAAAGTTCATGCCGCTGTTTTAGCCAGCCAATTCGGTTCGGTCGAGCCTCCTAATCGCCAAAGGACGGATCAACAACTTGCGGCGGCAGCGTATCACGCATCTCATCGGCCGAAGAGGTCGGCCGCGCGCTGGTGTCAAGCGTCGCCTGGCCGGCCAATTCGTGCGCGGCAATGCCATTTAAGATGCGGATTTGGTTGGGCGTTAAGTCTAGGCCGAAGGCCGCGTTCAGCGCCCCTAGATCACGCGTTTCGGCGTATTGCAAAAGGGCCGTCGGGTCGTAATCAGAATAGTCGCACTCGGCGGCATCGCGGCTGGAATCGGGTGTGGTGGCGCAAAACACCGATTGCAGGAGCTCCGCCGTGCGGCCCGGTGGCGGGGCAATAAAAAACGGCTGCACTTCATAGGATTGCAAACGCTCCAGATTGGTCATTTGCGGCGGCGCTTCCTCCTCGTCTTCTTCGCTCGAAACCGGCCCGGCGGGCGGTGCCTCCGTTGGCACGGGCACGACAGGGGTGTCACGGGGGGGCGGTGGTGGCACGGCCGGTGCGGGCGGCGCGATTTCGGGCTCGATTTCGGGCTCTGGCGGGGGCGTCAATTCCGGTTCTGGCGGGTTTAAGAACACAACATCCACAGATTTGGGAATCTCTGGTAATTTCTCAAAATACTCAGAATGAGCAAAATAGGCTGTCAGCCCGAAGACGCCATGGACGCCGAGCGCAATTCCCGACGCTCGCAGGCGTCGGCGGACAGTATTGGACAGGGGCCACCACAACATTGTGCCCATTACTCCCAATCACCGGCCCCCGCCGTGCCACATCGCTAGCCGATTGCGGCGGCTGATAACAGTGCGTGCATCAGACAGGGGAATTATGGGGGGATAGAGGCGGGTGAGCTGGGTGAACAAGTTTGAACCTGTCCACGGGGTTGCGGGGAGTGGTAAGGTGTGGGCCTGTCGCTGAGCGCACCTGGCGGGTCACTTGCGTCATCGGATGTGTGGCGTCCTCCATGTTTCTGGTGATTCACAATCTTCAGACGTTCAGCCCGACCCAACAACTCGCAAAACCGAAACCCAAGGATTCCCAAATTGGCTCTCACGCTCGACAATCGCACGATGCGGCGTCTGTGGCTTCATACGAACGGCCTGCTGACGCCGTCATCCGGGCCACTTGATATTGTTGCCATCATCAAGAAGTTGGGTTTTGTCCAGCTTGACACGATTCAAAATGTTTCGCGTGCGCACCATCATATTTTGTGGAGTCGCAATGCGAAATATCGTGAGCCGATGCTGGATGAAGTCTTGGGCGCGCAGACGCATTTGTTTGAGCATTTCACCCATGATGCCTCGGTCCTGCCGATGGATATGTATCCGATGTGGGAGCGCAGATTTAGGCGGCTCACGGACTGGCTGGTAAATTCGTCCTATCACAACCCCGACCATATCAAGGACTGGCAGGACATTGTGATGGAGCGCATCACAAATGAGGGGCCGCTCTCCACCAAGGATTTCAAGAGCGAAAGCAATAGCCAGGACAAGATCTGGTCGCGCCCACCGCATAA
>JAQXCQ010000060.1 GCA_029251785.1 Maricaulis sp.
TCGACGCGGCTGATCGTGCCGCGGGCACCCAGCGCCATCACCAGCCAGTCATGGCCGGGTTGACGGCGGCGGCGGGTTTCCCAGCCATCGCCCATATTGATGCCGCGCCCCTCGGCGAGGATGGCCCAGACATCGCCATAATGGGCGTCGTTAAAGCCGATCACACGGCCGCCATTGCACAGGGCGGAGAGTTCCACCTCGCCGGTTTGCGCAGACCAGTCGGGCACGGCCTCACCCCACAAACGCAGGCGGGCGACACCGCCATCGGGATAAATATTGAGGCGCAACCAGGTCCAGGTTTCGTCGCTGTCTATGGCATAAATATTGGCGCTGTCCCCGGCCAGGTCGACACGCTCAAGGATGTCGACCCAATTGCCATCGGGCTGGTCGCCCTTGCTGCCACAGGCCTGCAGTTCGGCACCCGGCGGATAATTGCCGGTGAAGAAGGATGTATTGATATCGACGCCGTGCAAACGGGCGGGGGCCCCTAGCCGGATTGTGATCCAGTCATGCCCGCCATCACGGCGGCGGCGGCTTTCCCAGCCATCCATCCATTTGCCGTGATCATCATATTTGTCGGCGATGAAAACCGGGTCGGCATCGGTCAGGATGCGTTCCTTGGCGGCGAAGAAATCGTCGGAGGTTTCGGTCACACGGGTGCCAAAGCGCGGGCTGGCGACATTGGTGTACTGACTGGCGTAATGGGCGGCGGTTTGGGTCAAAGCGGGTTTAGCCTTCCTGCGCCAACGCCGTAAGGCGCAGGCGGGCGATTTTGTGGACTTGCTCGAGGGCAGTGGAGAATTCCACCTCTAAGCTATTGGCGACGCGCGATTGGAAAATCTCGAGGATCTCCGCGCGCTGATAACCGGCGACGGCGACGATGAAGGGGAAGCCGAAACGAGCGGTGTATTCCTTGTTGAGGCTCTGAAATTGGGTGAGCTCGTCGGGCGTGCATTGATCGAGACCGGCGCCCGCCTGTTCGCTGGTGGATTCTGCGGTCAGCGCGCCCGCGGCGGCGAGTTTGCCGGCGAGATCCGGGTGGGCGGCCAGCAGAGCGAGCTGTTCGTCATAGCCCGCCGCCTCGACGCAGGCGCGCATGCGTCCGGCGAGTTCAGCAATTTCGTCGTCCCGCGAGGTGAGGCCTTCATCGTAGACTTCGCGGGCGATCCAGGGCGTCTTTTCATAGACGCCGCCATAGCGGGCCAGGAAATCCTCGCGCGACAAGGTTGAGGGCGGAAGTTTGTCGAAGCGGATATCACTCATAGCTGCACCACGCCGGCGGGGAAGCGGGACCGCCAGTGGCGGGCGATATCGACGCGGCGACAGACCCAGACCTTGTCGTGTTTGAGCACATGGTCGACGAAATTGCGCAGGGCGGCAAAGCGCGCCGGGCGTCCCACCAGGCGGCAATGCAGGCCGATGGAGAGCATCTTCGGCGCCGTCTCGCCCTCGGCATAAAGCACGTCGAAGGCGTCGGTCAGATAGCGCTGGAATTGTTCGGCCGTGTTGAAACCCTGCGGCGTGGCAAAGCGCATATCATTGGTGTCGAGTGTGTAGGGGACGATCAGATGGGGTGTATCCGTCTGGCTCGACCAGAAGGGCAGATCGTCGGAATAATCGTCGGCGTCATAAAGGAAGCCGCCATGGGCCGCGACGATATTGCGGGTATTGGCGGAGGTGCGGCCTGTGTACCAGCCGGCGGGAGCCTCGCCGCATAATCCGGTAAGAATTTCGACCGCCTGCTCTAGCTGGGCGCGTTCCTCGGCCTCGGGCATATTGCGATAATCGATCCAGCGCAGACCGTGGCTGGCAATCTCGTGACCGTCCTTCAAGGCCCGCTCGATGACGGCAGGATTGCGCTGCGCCGCCATGGCGATTGCAAACATAGTCAGCGGAATATTTCGATCCCGAAACAGGTCGAGGATGCGCCACACGCCGGCGCGGGAACCGTATTCATAGATGGATTCCATCGACATGTGCCGCTGCCCCTCAAAGGGCTGGGCGCCGACGATTTCGGACAGGAAGGCTTCGGAGGCCGGATCGTCATGGAGGATGCAATTCTCGCCGCCCTCCTCGTAATTGAGCACGAATTGCACGGCGATGCGGGCCCCGTCGGGCCAGTGGGCGTGAGGCGGGTTTGCGCCATGGCCGGTCATGTCACGCGGATAGGTCAAGGCGAATTATCCATTGGATTCAAGGGGCCCGGGATCGGCCGTTCGGGTAAATCTAGACCATGCAAGCGCGAGTGCCAAACCGGTCGTGTGCTGACGATCAGTTTGAGCCGGAGGGCAAACCTGTTTAGATTCCGGGGATTGGTAGGAAGAGACGCATGATGGACATTCAATTCGACGCCTGGCTCAGCCTGATTATTCGCTGGGCGCATATCATTGCCGGCATTGCCTGGATCGG
>JAQXCQ010000082.1 GCA_029251785.1 Maricaulis sp.
CGCTATTGTTCGGCGCTGGATTTCTGGGCGATGACGGATCATGCCGAGGCGCTGACGCCGACGCGCTGGCTGCAATCGATCAATAGTGTGCAGCAATGCGCGGCGCGCTCGGATCCGGAGGGGCCGCCGGATGTGATCCCGTTTATCGGCTTTGAATGGACCCAGGTGGGCTCGCTGCCTGAGCAACATTACGGCCACAAGAATGTGATCTTCGAGACGTTGGATGTGGATGCCATCGCGGCGCGTCCGATCGCGGCAGCGGGCACGACCGTGACAGTTTTGCGCGATAATGCGTCTGATCTATTGCCGCCGCAGATCGCTTTTCTGGATCTAGAAAATCGGCAGAATTATTATGATTTCGGGCGCTTTGTCGCTGAAGTTCGCGACACGCCCTTGTGTGATCCGGATGTGGCTTCGGCAGATTTGCCGCTTGAATGTTATGAGCTGGCCGGCACGCCGGGCGAGCTCATTGCGCGTCTGGAATCGCAGGGTCTGGACCCGCTGATCATTCCGCATGGGTCGAGCTGGGGGCTTTACACGCCGCCGGGCACAAGCTGGGAGAAGCAACTGCAGGCTGAGTCCCGTCCGGACATGATGCGTCTGATCGAAGTGTTTTCCGGCCATGGCAATTCGGAAGAATACCGCGCCTGGCGGCCCAATGCGGGCACCGTGGAAGCGCCGGTCTGTCCGGAGCCGGTAGCGTCTTATATGCCAAGCTGCTGGCGCGCCGGCGAGATTATCGAAGAGCGCTGCCTGTCGGAAGGTTTTGAGGAGGCCGAGTGTGCGGACCGGGCAGCCGAGGCCCGGTTTAATTCGGTTTATCTGGGGCTAGCGGGGCATTTAACCGTGCTGGGCGAGGGTGTGCATGACTGGCTCGATGCGGGCCAGTGTCGCGATTGTTTCCTGCCGGCCTTCAATCACAACCCCACGACGTCGGTTCAGTATGGGTTGGCGATCACTAATTTTGATGAGGAAGACGACCAGCGTTTTCAATGGGGCTTTATTGGCTCCTCCGATACGCACACAGCGCGGCCTGGGATTGGCTATAAGCCGTTTGAGCGCCATTATATGACCGATGCCAGCGGCACGGATAATGAAGAAATGTCGGCGCGCATGCTGCCACGTGATGCGACGTCACCGGCGCGCTCCCAGCATATTGAGCGGGCTGAGATTATCGATAATGCCAGCTTCCGGATGACCGAAATTGAGCGCCAAGCCTCCTTCTTCACCGGCGGTGGGCTGGCAGCGGTGCATGTCACCGAGCGCTCGCGCAGTGATATCTGGTCGTCGATGGAGAACCGCGAAGTCTATGCCACGTCCGGCTTGCGGCAATTATTGTGGTTTGACCTGGTCAATGGCGATGGCGAGCGCCTAGCCCCGATGGGCGCGGATGTCGATCTGGCCGAGGCGCCGGTGTTTGAGGTGCGCGCTGTCGGTTCGTTGAAACAAAACCCGGGCTGCCCGGATGAATCTGTGCGCGGATTGCCGGCCGACCGGCTGGCGCAGCTGTGTCGCGGGGAGTGTTATAATCCGGGCAATGAGCGCAATCTGATCACGCGCATCGAAGTGGTTCGGATCCGGCCGCAAATCTCTCCGGATGAATCGGTGGATTTACTGGTCGAGGATGTCTGGCAGACCCTGCCGTGTGATGATCAGGGCTTTGGTTGCCAGGTGCAGTTTACCGACCCCGGCTTTGCCTCCGGTGAACGGGATGTGTTGTATTATGTGCGCGCTATTCAGGAGCCGGGTGGCCAGGTGAATGGCGATAATCTGCGCTGTGAATACGACGAGAATGGCGTGTGTGTCGCCGTTGATCCGTGCATGGGCGATTACCGCACGGATATGGCCGATGATTGTATCGCCATGGTCGAGCACCGGGCCTGGTCGTCCCCCATCTATGTGGGCTTCGATATGGCAGCGGACCGCCATTATGGTCTGGGTGATACCCAGCCATGATGCGCAAAATTCCGACGATG
>JAQXCQ010000088.1 GCA_029251785.1 Maricaulis sp.
GACCCGAGCGCGTTGGTTCACCGCATCGCTGATACTAAGGCGACTAGCACAGTGGTGGAATTACTGGCGCGGGGCGCTATATGTAACTGGCTGATTTGCCTGGCGATATGGATGACCGCCCGCACGACAAATGACGTGGCCAAATGCATCCTAATTTTCTGGTGCCTGTTCGCCTTTGTCGCCGCTGGCTTCGAGCACGGTGTCGCCAATATGACGGTGTTTTCAATTTCGCTCATGGGAGCGGGTCCGGACAGCGTGACGTTCGTCTCGGCCTTCTTCAACCTGCTCTGGGTCTCGATCGGCAATCTAATCGGCGGAGCGGGCTTTATCGGCGTTGGCTATTATTTGACGAATATTAGCGGCGAAGAGCCGGTCTAGGCGTCTTCCAGCGCCTTACGCTCGCACGCTACCCAAGCTTCGGCACAGCCCTTCGCCAGTTCACGCACTCTCGCGATCCAGCTGGCACGCTCGGCGACGGAGATCGCACCGCGCGCATCGACCAGATTGAACAGGTGTGAGGCTTTCAGGCAGTAATCATAGGCCGGCAGTGGCAATGGCTTATCCAGCGCCAGCAAGTCCTTGCACTGCTGGGCAGCTTCCTCGAACCAGCGGGTCAGGATATCAACATTGGCGTGGTCGAAATTGTATTCGGAATACTGGCGTTCGGCTTCCTGGAAGACATCGCCGTATTTCAGACCGGCACCGTTGAAGTCGAGATCGTAGACATTGTCGACGCCCTGCACATACATGGCGAGACGCTCGAGACCATAGGTCAGCTCGCCGGACACCAGATCTACGTCGAGGCCACCCACTTGCTGAAAATAAGTGAATTGGCTGACTTCCATACCGTCACACCAAATCTCCCAACCGACGCCCCAGGCACCGACGGTCGGGTTTTCCCAGTCGTCCTCAACGAAGCGGACGTCATGCAAATTGCGGTCGATACCGATGGCGTCGAGGGAACCCAGATAGAGGTCCTGAATATTAGGCGGGCACGGCTTCAGGAGCACTTGAAACTGGTAATAATGCTGCAGACGGTTTGGGTTCTCGCCATAGCGACCATCGGACGGACGGCGCGAGGGCTGCACATAGGCCGCATTCCACGGGCGTGGCCCCAGCGAACGCAATGTCGTCGACGGGTGCAGTGTTCCTGCGCCCACTTCAACGTCATAGGGCTGCAATATCGCGCAGCCCTGCTTGGCCCAATAATGCTGAAGACGAAGGATAAGGTCCTGGAAGGACGGCGCTTTATCGGCTGCCATGGCAACTTTTCCTGATGGAATTTTGATCGACTGAGAATTTGCGCGGACACTAGGCATGACAGGCGCGCTAGGCAAGCAGGCTATTCGGTTGGGTCGGACTTGTCGGCATCTGGAGCGGGATTGTGGTCGCTGTCAGCCTTGAGCTTGGCCTCCACAGCCTTCCGCGCCATGTCCTCGACATCGGCGTTGGTGCGCGCCTTGCGGCCCCGCAGCAGCACAAACAAGACCAGGACCATGGCGAAGACGACAAGCGGTAATGCGGACATGTATCAGCTCTCCCCGGCCCAATAGCGCTTGGTGAATTGGAAAATTGCCATGCCGCCGGCCATCGCGGCAAAAAAACCAATCACTTTGAGCCCACCCAGGGATAGCGCCGAGATTGCTGGACCCGGACAAAGGCCGACCAGACCCCAGCCAATCCCGAAGAGCACCGCACCAATGGCCAAGGGCGCGTCAATTTCTCGCTTGCCCGGGATTTCAAATTTCTCTGCAAACAGAGGCGTTTCGCGTTTACCGACGACGAAATATCCGACCGCAGTGACGGCCAGAGCGCTACCCATGACGAAGGCAAGCGACGGGTCCCAACTTCCGAAAATGTCGAGAAATGACAAAACTTTGTCAGGATTGACCATTTGCGAAACTGTAAGGCCGAGGCCAAATACCAAACCGGCCATCAGAGCTGTGAGATTTTTCTTCATGTCAGCCTCCCAACACAAGCTGGAGAATTGCGACCGTCGCCATGCCGGCGCCCATGAAAAGCAGCACAGAGACAAGAGAACGCTTCGACAATCGCGACAGGCCACACACGCCGTGTCCGCTAGTGCAGCCCGATCCCAATCGTGTCCCAAAACCGACAAATAGCCCGCCCAACACTATGAGCGGCCAAGAGGCATCCATTTGAAAAACCGGCTTCTCACCAGAGACAAGCCAGACCAAAACCGGCGCTATAATCAACCCCAAGACGAATAGAGCGCGCCAGATCTTGTCGCCAGAACCTGCCAATGCGATGCCAGACAAAATACCGCTGATCCCGGCAATTCGGCCATTCAGCAACATTAGCATAACGGCGGACAACCCGATCAAGGCGCCGCCGATGCTGGCTGATACCGGTGTAAACATGTCCATGATCAATCGCCCCTCTAAATTATTGCGCACCCACCTCTAACCGAGGTCGCGGGTTTGAGAAACCGGTATGCGTGACGGTCTTGTCCAAACCAATTGTGGCATTAACTATGATTTCGGGGCACATTTCCGCTCGCCTGCACTCGGCGCGACGGAAATGTTTGAGTGCACGCGTATCACGGCACTGAGTGTGATTGCATTGGGGAATCTATAATGGGTAGCAAAAGTTGGCTGTTTGGCGGAATCATTTTGATCCTGGCCGCAGGAGGCTGGTGGTGGAGTACAAAAGATTCCGCTCCACAGCCCGGCGCTCTGAGCATCGAATCCTCCGTCGTCGAGCGCGGCAGCGTGCGACGCGTGGTGGCCGCAACCGGCAGCGTACGTGCGCTGGTCACGGTGGAGGTGGGCTCTCAGGTCTCTGGGCAAATCGCCGAGCTAAATGTGGATTTCAATGATCAGGTCGAAGCGGATCAGATCATCGCCCGCATTGACCCGCAATCTATCGAAACGCGGGTGCGCGAAGCGGAAGCCTCACGCGCCAATGCCGCGGCAACACTGCAATTGCAGCGCGCTAGTCTTGAGCGCGTTCGCGCCAATGTCATCTCTGCCGAACTTGAATTTTCGCGCATCGAAACGTTGCATGCGCGAGGCACGGCCTCCCAGGCGGCGCTCGACAATGCGCGGGCTGCTTTGGACGTCGTACAAGCAGATCTGAGCGTGGCGACAGCCCAGATCGCCAGTGCCCGGGCGAATTTACAACAGCGAGACGCGACCCTGGATGGCGCACAAATTGATCTTGAGCGGACCTTTATTCGTGCGCCGATTAGTGGCGTGGTGGTGGATCGAGCGGTAGATCAAGGTCAGACAGTGGCCGCCAGCTTGTCGGCCCCCACCCTGTTCACAATAGCCCAGGATTTGAGCCGAATTCAGGTGGATGCACAGATTGATGAAGCCGATATCGGACAGATCGCCCAGGGACAATCCGTCAGCTTCACAGTGGATGCCTATCCGGATCTGAGCATGACTGGCGAGGTTGACCAGATCCGCCTGGCCCCCATCACCCTGCAAAACGTCGTGACCTATACAGTTGTCGTTTCAGCCAATAATCCGGGACAACGTCTACTTCCCGGTATGACGGCCAATCTGGATATCATCACCGGTGAACGCAGCGATGTGCTGACTGTGCCCAACTCTGCCCTGCGATTTCGTCCGTCCCCGGCCCTGGATGGCCGCACGCAGCCCCTGTCGGACGGCGGGACTGAAGGTGGACGCGGCGGTGCTGGCCCGGGCGGGGCCGGTGGTGGACCGGGCGGCGCGGGTCGTGGAGGCCGTGGTGGTGGTCGAGGCGGCCCCGGTGCCGCAATTGATCGCATGGCCGAGCAGCTGAATATGGATCAGGCGCAGCAGGATGCCGCGCGTGAGGCGATGCAGGGCATTTTCTCTCGCATCCGATCGAGTGGCCAACGGCCAGACCGTTCTGCCATTCAGGCCGAATTGACACGTGCTCTGCAAGACATTTTGACCGAAGAGCAAATGCAGCTGTATCGCACACAGCAACGGGAGGCGCAGGAGACTCGAACGGCGACTGTCTGGGTAGAGCAAGACGATGGTATCTTGGCCGAACGCCGGGTGCGTGTTGGTATTGGAGATAGTCAACGTTCAGAGATTGTCCGGGGTCAACTTGAGGCCGGGGAGACCGTGGTGACCCGCGCTCGCGAGTCACGCTGATGGCCGCAATTCCGCTGATTTCTGCCCGAAATTTGACCAAGATATATGCCATGGGTGGCGAGGAAGTTCGCGCGCTTGATGGTGTCAGCCTGACGATTAATTCTGGCGATTATGTTGCGGTGACCGGTGCATCCGGTTCGGGCAAATCGACGTTTATGAATTTGCTCGGCGCGCTCGATCGCCCAACCAGTGGACATCTGAGTGTTGGGGGTGAGGATCTCAGCGAGATTGAACCAGGGAATTTGGCCGGATTTCGGAATCAAATGGTCGGATTTGTTTTTCAGCAATTTAATTTGCTGGCCCGAACCACGGCGGTCGACAATGTCGCCCTGCCTCTTTTGTATGCCGGGATAGACTCAGCGGAGCGACGCGAGAAAGCGATCGCCTGCCTGAAACTGCTCGGCTTGGGTGATCGGCTTGGCCACCATCCGTCACAATTATCGGGTGGGCAGCAACAGAGGGTGGCGATCGCCCGGGCCCTGGTCAATGACCCGTCCATACTGCTCGCCGATGAGCCGACGGGCGCACTCGACACACAGACTTCGACAGAAATCATGGCGGTATTTGACAAACTCAATGCCGATGGCATCACGATTATCCTTGTGACCCACGAGCAGGAGGTCGCCGATCATGCCCGACGGCAATTGGTGTTTCGAGATGGGCGCGTGCTGGAGGACAGGTCATGAATTTATGGGCGTCAGTCCAGGTTGCGCTGATTGCTCTGCGGGTCAACGCGATGCGCAGTGCTCTGGCCATGCTCGGTGTGATCATCGGGGTCGCATCGGTGATCGTTCTGGTTTCCATTAGTGAGGGCACGAAGGCCGCGGTTGAGGCGCAAATTTCACGCTTCGGCACCAACCTCCTGATCGTTCGACCCGGTTCGAGCATTTTTGGCGGGCGCCGAGGTGGGGCCGGATCAGCCACCCCGATGAACGATTCCGATGCCTTGGCCATTCGTGATGAAATCTCCGGAGTCAGCGGCGTCTCGGGCGAAGTTTCGACCGGTGCCAGCGTCATAGCGGGCAATGTGAACTGGCCAACGCGAATTCAGGGTGTAAACGCCGAATTCTTCGATGTTCGAGACTGGATTCTCGATGAAGGCCGCCTGTTTGACGAAGATGAAGACAGCGCCAGTCGTCGGCTGGCTGTCGTGGGTCAGACCATCGTCGCGGAGGTCTTCGACGGAGCCAGTCCGGTGGGGCAGACCCTGCGAGTAGGCGGCGTACCGTTTGAGGTGATCGGCACGGTTGAGGGCAAGGGGCAAACATCGTTTGGGTCCGATCAGGACGATATCGTCTTTGCGCCGCTCTCGACTGTCCGCTCCAGGCTAGGTGCAAGCCGAACGCCGACGGTACGCGGAGCGGTTTCGACAATTTACGTAGATGTCGGACCGGGTGAACGCATAGATAATGTGATTTTGGACATTCAGGATCTACTTCGGCTTCGCCGCGGGATTGAACCAGGCGCTGATGATGACTTTTCCGTTGCCAGCCTCGCAGAATTCATCCGGGCGCGAAACGAAACCGAGAGCCAACTTGGCCTACTTTTGGCCGTCGGTGCTGCTATCGTTTTGCTGGTTGGCGGGATCGGAATCATGAACATCATGCTGGTGTCGGTCACCGAGAGAACACGCGAAATTGGCTTGCGGCTTGCGATTGGTGCGCGCCCCGGCGATATACGAAACCAATTCCTGATTGAAAGTGTGATTTTGTGTTTGATTGGCGGCGTTATCGGACTCGGGGTCGGAATATCTGGCACCTTGATTTACGCCGAAGTTGGACAATTGGAGATTGCCGTTAACCCGTTGATTATTCTTCTGGCGATTGGTGCATCGGTCCTGGTGGGCATATTCTTTGGGCTGTATCCCGCTCATAGAGCTTCTAAATTAAATCCGATCGAAGCTCTGAGATTTGAATAAGATCGGATCGATCAACGCAGGTCGATAACCGCTTGCCCTCGCAGGACCGCATTTGCTTCCGACGTATGCGCCGATTGGCTATCATCGTGCATAATCAATGGTGCCAACAGCCGCAAAGGTGACCGCCCGGCCTTTCGGGCTGTGACGATGACCCGTTTGGCCGCCTGCCCTGCACGGGGCTGTACAGGCTTGATGACAATCGAGCCGAAGACATCGGTCAATGACGCCATGATATCCGGCAATGCATCGGCCCTGTGGATCAGCGTCAGGCGTCCGCGCGGGGCAATCAATTGCGCCGCTGTGTGAATCCAATGCTTGAGTGGGGCATCTCCGGACAGCCAGGCCCGACGCTTCTCAATTTTCGGCAGTCGCAAGCTATTGGGGTCGTCGAAATAAGGCGGGTTGAAAAAAATTTGTTTGGGTTTGATGGATAAGATTGAAGCGGGCAATGGCGCGGCAAGATCGGCCGCAACCACGGCAACCCGGTCCTGCTGACGATTCATGGAAATATTCCGCTCGGCAAGGGAGACAGCCTCGGGGTCAATGTCCAATCCAGTAAAGCTGCATTCAGGTAGCCGGTGCGCGGCGCAGAGCATGACGGCTCCGGGTCCACAACCAAATTCGATCAATTTTTGACCGGGCTCAGCTGTCAAACACGCAGCCAGCAAAATGGCATCCATACCGGCCCGATAACCATTTGCCGCCTGTTCGAGCGCAACCTGCCCCCCCAGTATTTTATCCAGGGTCACGCCTTCGGGTTGAGTCATAGCTGACGCTTCAAATGTTCCGTCAAGATAGCGCGTGCTTGGGCTTCATCTTCATCGATAACCGAAATGATCTGAGGTATCGCACCGGAATACATGCTCGACATTGCTGCGTGTAAAACAAACGATTCAATGCCTGCATCCGCCAACAAGGATTTTGCGAAAGTAATTTCAATCGGATCGGTTGTTGTGAGCACCTGCTTCATAGGAAAATTCTCCTGCGCTGTTGTGACGCCGTTTTGTAAGGTTGCCGGTTGCCACCTTGATTTATATTATTGCACAAAATGGCCCTGATGTGGGGCTTTGAGGGGGTCTCCCGACGTGGATGCCATAGTGAGCGTAGACGCGACAAGCGCAAAACGTGTGGAGCAGCCACGCAATGCGGCCGAACGGCTTGCACAGCTTGTCTATGAAGACATGCGGCTTGTGGATGCGCTCATTCTTGAGCGCATGCAAAGTCATGTCACTCTGATCCCCGATCTGGCTCGATATTTGATTGAAGCGGGTGGCAAACGTGTTCGTCCGATGATCACTGTGGCCTGCGCCAATATGCTGGGTTATCGCGATGAAGCACCGCTAAAGCTGGCCGCTGCCGTCGAATTTATTCATACTGCAACCCTCCTGCATGATGATGTGGTCGATAAAAGTGGCATGCGCCGTGGACAGCAGGCCGCCAATTTGATCTGGGGCAATGCCTCCAGCGTTTTGGTCGGTGACTTCCTGTTTGCGCGCTCCTTCACCTTGATGGTGGAAGCGGGTTCGATGAAGGCGTTAGGCGTTTTGTCCTCTGCCGCCTCAACAATTGCCGAGGGAGAAGTACGCCAATTAGCAGCGATCAAGGATATTGGCGTTTCGGTGGAAACCTATATGGCGATCATCGGAGCCAAAACCGCGGCATTATTTGCGGCGGCGGCACAAGTATCCGGCATCGTCGCGGAACGCCCGCTCGCGGAAGAGATGGCGCTTGAGACCTATGGACGTGAACTTGGCCTCGCATTTCAATTGGTAGATGACGCACTCGATTACAGCGGGCGTGAAGCCGCGTTGGGCAAGACAGTCGGTGACGATTTTCGTGAAGGCAAAGTGACACTGCCCGTTGCCTTGTCTATCAAGCAGGCAGGCAGCCGTGACGGTGGTGAGGACGAGGCCCGCTTTTGGACCCGAACCATCAGCGAAGGTGATCAGCTGGACGGGGATTTCGATATTGCCCTGTCCTACATGCGGGAAAATGGCGCTTTATCTGCCACCCTGCAGGCTGCTCACGATCACGCGACTAGGGCTCGTGAGGCGCTGGCTATTTTTCCGAAAAACAAGTGGCGGATGACGCTTGAAGATCTGGCGGACTTTGTGGTCGAGCGCGCCTATTAAGGTCCGGCTTTAAGACCTCTATTATTCCGTCACATCCAAACCCGCGGCCCGGGCTTTTTTGCGAACAAGACGGTGTAGGATCACGGCGATCACCACACCCAATACGAAGACCGAAACTTTCACCCATAGCGGCCCCAAATTGCCCGCCAACGCCATGGTGCCAAAGGCAAGACTCATCACACCCCAATAGCACGCGACCGCCCGGTGAGAGTGCCCCATTCGCAAAAGTAACTGATACGCATGAGCCCGATGTGCCGTGAACAGACGACGACCTGCTCGAAAGCGGGCAGCCATCGTCAGCAAGACGTCGGCCAAAAGCGGCATAATCAAAAGCGGCGCCAGCCATACTGAACCGGATCCGGCTGTACTCGCCCACCACAGCGCAAGGCCGGCGAACACCATCGCTGCTGCCAAGGAACCGACATCACCCGCAAACAGGCGACCCCGGTCACGCACCAAAGGTGCGTTCCAAACGGCAAAACCGGCCAGTGCCGCGGCAAGTAAATAGCTTCCAGCTTCAACGCCGCCCTCGCCCATGATGGCCAGGGCCAGACTGGCTGGACCTAAACACGCGACCATGAGACCGTCGGATCCATCCATGAAATTGACTGTGTTGACGGTGGTGAAGACCCAAAGTGCTGAACCGACCAGCCCAACACCCCATGGAATCACATAGCCCAGATCCGTTACCGGACCGACGCACACCGACAGGGCGAGGCTGAGGAGACACATTGCCAGGAAACGCGACTTCTCGCTGAGGGTGAACAGATCATCGAGTAAACCTATCAAACCGCCTATGCTGGCTGCTGCGAGTATCGCCAGCAGTGTATTGCCTGCTTCACCCGATGGCATCTCAACCGCCGCCAGGCCGATTGCAAACCCGGCCAATATTCCCAAGCCTCCACCACGAGGTGTGGGCACGGAATGACTCGACCGTGCATTGGGAAGATCAAGTATACGGGCATGTCGGACGAGGCCGGCAATCAGGACAGATGCTATAAAGGCAAGAGATAAGGCGCTAATCATGAGCCAGCCTTACCAGATCAACGATCCGCCGCGAACACCGGCAAGACCGACCTCCACAGCAAAATGAGGATAATCCTCAGCGACCTGGCGAGAGTTTCCAGAATCCTCAAACAGGGCGAAGCAACTGGCTCCGGACCCGGACATCCGTGCCAGCTTCACGTCATCCTGTTGGGACAACCAATCAAGAGCGACACCGATTTCCGGCTGGGTGCGCTTCGCCGGAGCCTCCAAATCATTGGGCTCGCGGGTCAGCCAGGCGAGAACATCTTTGCCAATGGGTGGTGCCTCAACCAGAGCAGCGGGTTGATTTGCGTCAAATTTGCGGAATATCTGCGCCGTCGAAACTGGGACGCCTGGATTGATAATGACGGCGCGGAAGGGTGGAAAATCATCCAACACTTCAACCCACTCACCTTTACTTCGCATGCGTAGTGGTCGCGAATAAATGCACGCTGGAACATCTGCGCCCAACGTTATCGCCAATTGGGCCAGCCGATCGAGCGACCAACCGAGATTCCAGAATCGATTAAGGGCCCGCAATGTTGCAGCGGCATCGGCAGATCCGCCGCCCAACCCTGCGGCAACAGGTATTTCCTTGTGTAGATTAATCATCGCGCCCGCGTCGACACCGGCGGCCTCGCGCAAAGCGCAAGCGGCGCGGGAGACCAGGTTTTCACCATCTACGGCGAGCTCCCAAGATGCCTCGCCGGACATACTCAGGATGATGGCGTCGGCTTCACGGACCGTAATTTCATCGCCCCAATCGGCAAAAACCACGAGGCTGTCGAGCGGATGATAGCCATCGCTGCGAGCCTTCCCGACACGCAGGGTCAAATTGACCTTGGCCGGGGCGAATTCGGTGATATCGGGTGCGCTCACAATGGGGGGCTCACTCTTTTCGGCTAAATCAGTCCTGAATGGTGCCGTCTGCTTCAGGATCCAGCAGGACTATACGCACATCGTCCGGCGCTAATTCCGGCAAGCCTGATTGCAGGCGCTGCTCGAGATCTGCCCGTTGCTGATCATCAATGTCGAGATCGAGGGAGTGGCGCCACTGAAAACCAGCTTCAAGTGTCCGGCCAACACGCCAATAGGCATCACCGAGATGCATATTGGCCGCCACACTGGAGCCATCCAAAACCACGGCGCGCTCAAGGACCATAACGGCCATCTCGAAATTCGCGAGCCGGTAATAGGCCCAACCCAGGCTATCGATAATGAAACCTGCCTCCGGATACATGCCGGCTGCACGTTCAATCATGGCAAAACCATCTTCCAGGTTTTCACCACGATCAATCCAAGTATAGCCGAGATAATTTAGCACTTCCGCCTCGTCCGGCGAGAGTTCCAATGCTGTTAAAAAATCCGGCTCGGCTTCGTCCCACCGATCCATCTGCTCGAGACAGGACCCCCGATAGTAATGGAACCGCCAGTCGGACGCGACACCACGGCTTGCACGCGCATTGATCACATGTGTGTAAAGCCCAACCGCCTCGTCGCAAAGGGATTGCGAGCGCAGCAAATCCGCCAGAATTAATTGCGCCTCTTCAAACCCGTCGCGCTCCACTAATGAGCGGGCCATGAAAGTCGCTTCCTCCATACGGGATTGACGCGCAATGAGCAGGATCTCGTCGATGCGTGCGCCACGAGCAAACGGCCCCTCATCGATGCTGGCATAGGCCTCAAGAGCCGCATCCGGCAGGCCAAGCCGCTGCAGGGTTCCAGCGATTTGATCGCGGAGCGGCACGTAGGACGGGTCAAGCCTTTGCAGCATGCGCAGATAGATCACCGATAGATCAATACTGGTTTCCGAAGCCAGCCAAACAGCGGGCCCGAATCCGGCCCGGGCTGCAAATTGGGAGGTACTTAACCGACGGGGCGCGCGGCCACCGCGTTCGACCCGCTGAAGGGCGGCCGTCAAGCTCGGCTCGCCCGGCGTGGCCTCCAGGAATGCGGTATACAAAGTGCGGGCATCGTCCGAGCGCCGGTTCTGCTCTAGAAATCGGCCATATTCTTCGGTCACCATTCGGCGGAAGGGCGAATTCGCCAGCGCTGAAAGATAAGCTGCGTCGGCCTCCTCAAGCTGTCCTGTGGCTTCAAACAAGAAGGCACGTTGCAAAATCATAAAACCCGAGAGCAATCCAGGTGCCACGACGAATTGCGCCGAATTGATCGCCTCACTGTCCTCGCCCTGACCGACCAGCGCCCATTGCGATAGAATATCGGACATGAACAAATTGAACTGACCCTGATCGTTAGGGTGCTCGAGAACCTCCAACGCCTCATCATAACGCCGCGATGCAATCAGGTCGGCACCGAGATAGAGGCTGGCAAGGCGTTGATCGCTTCCGCCAGCGACAGAAATTTCGGCCAGTGCTGCGCCACGCTCGAGATCGCCGGTTACCACCGCGGTAATAAAGGCCCGATCAAGAAGCATCGGGTCGCCGGGTTCGAGCCGCAAGGCTTCGGCATAATAGTCAGCAGCGCTTCGAGCGTCGCGATTTACACCGGCGTAACGCGCCGCCAAAAATGCCCCGTAGGACGAAGATTCCACTTCCTCGTCATAATAATACGTGACGCAGGAGGCGATCGTCAGGGCGGTCGCGGCGATAAGGATGAAACGCAATACATTTTTCATAGCGTCCATGCTCCCCCCACAAGCCGTTCAGCGCAAGCGTTTTGCTCGGCAACAGGCTTAACGCGAAAACTACATGTTGGAATACATCGGCCCGCCACCACCCTCTGGTGTGGTCCAATTGATATTGGCATTCGGGTCCTTGATATCGCACGTCTTGCAGTGGACGCAGTTTTGCGCGTTGATCTGAAAGCGCTTATCGCCACTGGCTTCATCTTCGATCCACTCATAGACCCCCGCCGGGCAATAACGTGTCGACGGGCCATCAAACTCGCCCAATTCAGACATTTTCTGCATCGTCTCGTCAGACAATTGCAAGTGTACAGGCTGGTCTTCCTCGTGATTGGTCGAGGAGATGAAAACCGAAGAGAGTCGATCAAAGGTCAGCTTGCCGTCAGGCTTGGGATAGTCGATTTTGGCGTGCTTGGACGCGGGTTCGAGGCTCTGTGCATCGGTCTTGCCGTGGCTCATTGTGCCAAACACAGAGAAACCGCCCAACAGGGTCGTACACCACATATCAATACCGCCGAGCATGACGCCGAGCACGGCACCAAACTTTGACCAGAGCGGTTTGACATTGCGGACACGGTTGAGATCTTTTGCGACCCAAGAGCTGTCATAACGCTCCTGATAGGCCGCCAGCTCGTCGCCCTCGCGGCCGGCCGTGACAGCTTCAAACACCGCCTCAGCAGCCAGCATGCCGGTCTTCATGGCATTATGGCTGCCCTTGATCCGTGGCACATTGACTACGCCCGCCGAACACCCAATCAGCGCGCCCCCCGGGAAAGCCAGCTTGGGCACGGACTGAAAGCCGCCCTCGGTGATGGCGCGCGCACCATAGGACAGGCGTTCGGCGCCATCGAAGGTGTCGCGGATGGCCAGATGCGTTTTGAGGCGCTGGAACTCTTCAAACGGAGAGAGATAGGGATTTTTATAATTGAGATGAACCACATAGCCCATGGCGACAAGATTTTCGCCGAAATGGTACATGAAGGAGCCACCGCCGGTATTCCCGTCCAGCGGCCAACCCATTGTGTGTTTGACCAGGCCTGGCTTGTGGTTCTCCGGCTTCACGCGCCAGACTTCCTTCATGCCGATGCCGAATTTTTGCGGCTCCTTGCCTTCGGAAAGGTCGAATCGTTCGATCAATTGCTTCGCAAGCGAACCACGCACGCCTTCGGCGATCAGCGTGTATTTGGCCAGCAAGTGCATGCCCGGCTGATAACCGTCCTTGTGGCTGCCATCACGTGCCAGACCGAATTCGCCGGTAATGACCCCCTTGATGACACCGTTTTCCTCGATCACGGAGGCTGCCGGGAAGCCGGGATATATTTCGACGCCTAGCGCCTCGGCCTTCTCGCCGAGCCAACGACAGACATTTCCGAGCGAAGCGATATAGCAGCCGTGATTGCTCATCAGAGGCGGGAAAGCGAAATTGGGCAGATTGATAGAACCGGCTGGCCCAAGCACCTGAAAGATATCCGTGGTCACCGGGTCATGCAGCGGCGCGCCGTCTTCCTTCCAGTTTGGGAAAAGTTCAGCAAGCGCTTTGGTGTCGATAACTGCACCAGACAGAATGTGGGCCCCGATCTCGGCCCCTTTCTCCAACAGCGCGACGGAGATTTCCTTGCCTTCAGCCTCGGCCTGTTGTTTGAGCCGTATCGCAGCAGACAATCCAGCGGGCCCACCGCCGACGATAACCACATCATATTCCATGGATTCAACTTCGTTCGCGGCATCGGTCATCAGGCAGCTTCCCTCAAAATCGTCAGAATCAGCACAAACACGGCTTGATACGTGACGGTCATAGCTTAGGATTTGCGCTGCATCCAGAGTGCGCACCCGCACATTTTGTGCTTTTGAACATTGACGTAAACGTAAGCCATGCCCTCACCAGATCACTTAACCCAATCCAACGAGCGTGCGCTGAAGGCGCTGATTGCCTGGTGGGCGGATGCCGGGATTGAGCTGGATGCGCCGATTGTGCGACCTCGGGCGGAGCGTGCGGCGGCTGCCCCGGCAAAAACACAGGCCTCGCACTCGCGTGAGCCGGTTTACGACAGTCCGGCCCCGCGTGCCGCAACCGCGGCGGCAGCGAAGGCGGCAGGCTTTGGAGACAGTGCAGGGTCAGGCCCGAGCGCGCGCGAGGCTGCCGCAAAGGCTGACGACATCGAAGCCCTGCGCAAGATCATCGAGGATTTCGAAGGTTGCACGCTGAAACGCACAGCGCGCAATACCGTGTTCTCCCGCGGCAATCCGGCCGCGAAAATCATGATTGTCGGTGAAGCTCCAGGTCGAGACGAGGATGAGCGCGGTATTCCCTTTGTTGGCCGCTCGGGACAATTGCTCGACAAGATGTTTGCCTCGATCGGCCTCGGCGAGGATGATCTCTACATCTCGAACATCGTCAATTGGCGACCTCCGGGTAATCGCAATCCAACGCAGGAAGAAGTCGCGGTATGCCTGCCGCTGATCGAGCGACATATTGCGCTGGCCAAGCCGGATGTACTGATTTTGACCGGCGGCGTGGCGGCGCAGAGCTTGCTGCGGGCTGAGGCCGGGATTACGAAATTGCGCGGCAAATGGACGGAATATGCGGTGAAGGATGCTGGCGGCGAGGCCTCGGACAACAATATTTCGTGTTTGCCGATCTTCCATCCGTCTTATTTGTTGCGGCAGCCGGCACACAAGCGATTGGCCTGGGCCGATTTGCTGGCGCTTAAGGCTCACATGAGCGAGATCGCAGCGGAATAAGCCGGCATTTGCCACCGCTAAACTACTCCGCCCCCCGCTCTGCAATTTCCAGAAACAATGCGTCCGTCGCCGAGTCCAGCGCTGCTGACGTTCCCGAGCCCTGTCGCTTGCCGGCCCAGTGATCACGCTCGGCGAGGACTAATTCGTCAATTACCTGGATGGGTTTCATCGCTCCCATTTCCTTGGTTTCGAGCTTTTTAGCGACCAACTCTTCGATCTCTGCCCGCGCGTCAGCCGGTAATTCGATGCCCGCCATGAGAGCCGGCAAATCCATCGGCGGCGGGGTGTTATTCTGCCTGACCCAGCGCAGTGCCATTGCCGGTCGGATCACGTAGAAATACGCCTTGATGCGTTTCTCACTATTGCTGGAAAAGTGTCGCTTTAATTGACTTTCCATGAGCGCCAGATAGTGCCCCGCCACGTCGTCACCTTCGAACAGACCAATCAGCTTCCTCATAGCGCCTGGCACCCACGTGTTCTCTCGATAGATGATCGGAGAGTTGAGCCATTCCAGCAGCACGGGGTTACGTTTGCGCATCAACAGCAGCGCTTTGCGCACGTCCCAGCCATTGACGTCGTAATCGTCCAGTATGGGTCGCTCGATGACATCGCGCACGGGGTTGAGACGAAGATAGTCGGCGTGCGGGCGCACATAGATAAAACGCGCATCATAATCACTGTCCGGAGAGGGAAATCCCCAGGCCCGACTTCCGGACTCGACTGCGAGCACGATGCGCACGCCCTCCTCCACCTCGATGCGTGCGAGACGGCGCAGAATTTCTTCGCGAACAGGCGTGGGTATGTCGGATATTGTAGGCATTGTGGGAGGTTAGCGGTTTGCTGCCCCGGCACAACTGAAAAAACTACATGCCGTTCAACATTTTGTTCTTGCTTTGTTCCTCCCCATGAACATACTTGAAACATGACCGAGCGCCCCGGTGGCTTTGCCCTTAATGCCTCTCAGGAGACCCCCATGACCCATCGCCCCGGGCCTCGGGGTCGGGGTGCTCGGTCTAACGCAACAGGTCGGTTTGAGGCCTATGAGCGCGAAGCGTTTGATGATGGCTGGACCGAGGAGGATGAAGCCGCTCCAAAACTATCAACTGTGGTTCTGAAAGATGCCTCGCGGTCGATCATTTCGAAGAATAATTCGCCAGATATCGCCTTTGACCAATCGATCAACACCTATCGCGGGTGCGAGCATGGCTGTGTGTATTGCTATGCCCGGCCCAGCCACGCCTATTGGGGGTATTCGCCGGGGCTGGATTTCGAGAGCGTGATCTTTTCCAAACCCGACGCGCCAGCGTTATTGGAAGAAGCGTTTAATCGCCCCAGCTATCGTCCCAAGCCGATCATGATCGGGGCGAATACAGACGCGTGGCAGCCGGTTGAGCGGGAGCTGGAATTGACCCGCAATATTCTCAAAGTGTTTGCGCGCTACAAACATCCGGTCAGCTTCATCACCAAATCGGCCCTCGTCTTGCGCGATCTGGATATTCTGGGCCCGATGGCCGAGCAAGGGCTGGCGCGCGGCGCGATCTCTCTCACCACGCTGGATCGCAAACTGGCTCGTGACATGGAGCCCCGTGCTGCTGCGCCCCACCGCAGGCTGGAAACAATTCGACAGCTGAATGAAGCGGGCGTGCCCGTCACCGTCATGATGGCCCCGATCATTCCCGCGTTGAATGATCACGAAATTGAAAGCTTGCTCGAGGCCGCTTCTGGGGCCGGGGCCAGTGGCGCGGGTTATGTTCTGTTGCGACTGCCGATGGAAATCAAGGATCTGTTTGTTGGCTGGTTGGCTGAAAAGCGACCCGACTCTGCGGCTCGGGTGATGTCCCTGATCCGACAAACAAGGGGCGGACGGGATTATGATTCTAATTGGGCCACTCGGGGTCGCGGAACCGGGCCACTCGCTCGTCTCATCTCGCAACGATTTTCTGCCGCGATCAAACGACATAGGCTAAATCAGAGCTCCCCGACGATGGATTACGCGCAGTTTGAAAGACCGTATGGCAGCCGCGCACAACCGGGGCTGTTTTGAGAGGATAAACCTGCTCGAGCGCGCGTCACGCGGCGCTGCGCGGATTCCTCGCGCGACTGTGTCGCGTGACAGCGCCGTCATCAATCTTCTCATCTTGCTGGAAGGTTCGAGCGATTTCCTTGCGCAAGCCAGCCGAGGATTCATGGAAATCGGAAATTTCACCACAGGTAATCGGTCGCGAAACTAAATAGCCCTGCAACAGAATATCCGGCTGATCATAGAGCACGGATAATTCGTCGAAACATTCGACGCCCTCGATCACGACCCCCATACCGAGATCCTGCGCCAGTCCAATTGTTGCGCGAACAATGATCTGGGCCTCGGAATCGTTTTGGATGCCGGTCATGAAAGCGCGATCAATTTTGATCTTGTCGAAGGGAAAGGCGCGCAAATAATTCAGGGACGCATACCCGGTGCCGAAGTCATCGATGGCAATGCTAACACCCAGTGATTTGAGATGACGCAGCAATTTGAGAGCACGCGCCTCGTCATCGATGAGAACACCCTCTGTAATCTCGATGACCAATCTCGCTGGATCCAGCCCCGTACATTTGAGCGCTTGCTCGACCGTATTTACAACATTTCCCTGCTTGAATTGAGCCGGGCTAACATTGACCGATACCCTTGTTCGTCGGGCCAGGCCATGGCATCGCGACAGGCTCGTTCCAACACCCATTGGCCAATCTTGAGAATTAACCCGTTTTCCTCGGCGATGGGCACAAATTCTGCCGGCGGCACAAATCCGCGTTGCGGATCATTCCATCGTACCAACGCTTCAAATCCGACAACCTCACCTGATCGAACAGCCGCCTGTGGTTGGTAGTGTAATTCCAGCAGGTCGTTTTCGACGGCGTTCACCAAATCGTTCTCGATCAAGCGACGCTCCTGGGTCAATGCTCCCAATTCTGGGTCAAATTCGCAAACGCAGTTTCGGCCCATTTTCTTGGCGCGATAAAGAGCGAGATCGGCCTAGTTCATCAGACGATCCGGAGCTTCACCGTCCAGTGGAAACATGGTGAGACCTCCGGATGCGCTAACATTTATGTGCACATTTCCGATGTCGAGTGGGACGCCGATTGTATCTACAACATGCTGCGCTGCGCTCACAGCAGCCACGCGGTCGGTTACGTTTGGCAAAATAACCGCAAACTCATCACCGCTCAGGCGCGAGGCGAAAGCGTTTTCGGGCAGAGCCACGAGAAATCTCTTTGCGACGGCGATCAGCAAAGCGTCGCCGGTGGCATGGCCATGCACGTCGTTCACGTCCTTGAAACGATCCAGATCGAACACCATCACAGCCACTTCAGTCCCATCATCCCAGGCGATTTTTAAAGCGGCCTCGAGCTGCTCGCAGAAATGCGATCGATTGGGCAGACCGGTAAGTCCGTCATGATGGGCCATGTGCATGATTTTCGCCTTGGCTTTTTCCTCACTCGAGACATCACGCAGGGCGATTATCCGGGCGGCCTCACCATCGAAATCAATCTGCCGCGCCAGCACTTGCACGATCATTTCCGTACCATCGCTGCAGCGCAGACCCGCCGTTCGAGGCAAAATATCATTGGCTTCTGCCATGATATTCACGGACTGGGCATCAACGGCAATCTCACTCAGCGGACGGCCTGAAAGGTCTTCCTGCTTCAGCCCCAACATCTCCATAACCCGGATATTGGCGTCGCGTATCTGCCCGTCTCGCACGATTATCAAACCCTCGAACGTGGCATCAGCCAAGGCGCGGATCCGCTTATTTTCCGCCTGTCTTCGCCCGCCGAGATGAAAATCAAACAGCGCGAAAATCAAACCAAAACCCACCAAGGACATCACAACAATCGTCACCGTGAGGGCCATGACCTTGGCATTGCCAGCGCCGAATACCAGTCGCGCAGGCATTTCTGGAATCAGCGTCATCCCGGCCATTGCGGTAAAATACATGCTCGCAAACCCGACAACCAACAATGACGCCGCAAACAAATTTGCGCTCATTCTTTGATTGCTGATCGCGATCCGTGCGCTCACAGCGCCAAAGAGCATGGCAATCAATGTGGCGGCCAAGATCGACATGCGGTCAAAAGAGACGGCAGCACCGGCATCCATCGACACGATGCCGACGAAATGCATGCTCGCCATGCCCGCTCCGACAACACCACCGCCGATCAGACCGGAATATTTCAGCTTGGACTGCGAGGCCACCCACCAACCACAAATGGAAGCAACGATCATGACCGCGAGGGACAGGCCGGTCATTATCCGTTCGTAGCGGATTGGAATTGGGGCATCATACGCCAACAAGCAGACAAAGTGAGTGCCTCAAATTCCCAGCCCTGTCAGGATGGAGGCGCTCAAAAGCCATTTCAATCGCCGATGATCTCGCGCGACCAAGGCACGACACATCGTTGTTACAGCAGCCATAGCCGTCAGCGTGCAAAGCAATATAGCTATGCCAACCAGCGACAGATCGTGCTCAACGGTCAAACTGTATAAAACGCGGGACAATAAATGGCCTCGACAACTGAACTTATAGTATTACTTACGCACAAAAAGACGCATTTTGACTTAACGACACGCGAAATCGGTGATGAAACTTATTGCTGGCATTGACGAGGCCGGGCGTGGCCCGCTCGCTGGACCTGTGGTCGCTGCGGCAGTCGTTCTCGATCCGAGCAAACCGATTAGCGGCCTGGGTGATTCCAAGAAACTGACAGAATCGCGCCGCGCAATCCTGTCGCTGGAAATTTGGGACAAGGCGATGGTGGGTGTTGGTATCGCCGAGCCTGAAGAAATAGATCGCCTGAATATACTGCAAGCCACCATGGTCGCGATGCGGAGAGCGTTGATCAATTTGCCGGTTGTCGCCGATTACGCGTTGATTGATGGAAACCGTATTCCCGACCACCTTCCTTGCCCTGCGGAATACATCATCAAAGGCGATGCCAAGGAGGCGAATATCGGTGCCGCATCCATCATTGCGAAGACTCTGCGAGATCAATTGATGGTCAAGGCGTCAGAACGCTTTCCCGGCTACGGATTTGAGCGACATAAAGGTTATCCCAGTCAGACGCATCGCGACTTTCTCGAACAGGCGGGCCCGTGTCCGATCCACCGACTTAGTTATGCTCCGGTTGAACGAGCGCGACTGCAAAAGCTTCATCGCGAGCGCCAATTTCCACGGGTCGATGTGGGAAAACTCGTGCGGCCTTAACCGCCCGTTAGCCCTAAACACAGAAATACTTCATTCAACAGTGTTGGGTGTGGAGTAGCGTAACATGGCGCGTAAGAAAGTTGATCAGATCCTCGAGGGCGAATGCGTAGAGGTGATGAAGACATTGCCGGACGAAAGCGTGGATCTCGTTTTCGCCGACCCACCCTATAATTTGCAGCTTGGCGGCGATCTCCATCGCCCGGATAATTCCAAGGTTGATGCGGTCGATAATGACTGGGATCAGATCGGCGGGTTTGATGAGTATGACCTGTTTACCTGGGGCTGGCTGGAACAGGCGCGCCGCGTGCTCAAGCCGAATGGTGGCATGTGGGTGATTGGCAGCTATCACAATATTTTCCGCGTCGGCGGCATTCTTCAGGATGCCGGCTTCTGGATGCTCAATGACATCATCTGGCGCAAATCCAACCCGATGCCCAATTTTAAGGGCACGCGCTTTACCAATGCCCATGAAACATTGATCTGGGCCGCCAAGACCAAGGACGCCAAGCCAACATTCAACTATGCCGCGATGAAAGCCCTCAATGACGGCATTCAGATGCGCTCAGACTGGACATTGCCGATCTGCTCGGGCGGCGAACGTCTGAAGGATGATGAAGGCAAGAAAGCGCATCCGACGCAAAAGCCGGAAGCGCTGCTGCATCGTGTCCTGCTGTCGACGACAAATCCAGGAGACGTGGTCCTCGATCCATTCTTTGGGACAGGAACAACCGGTGCTGCCGCCAAACGGCTTGGCAGGCATTATATCGGCATCGAACGTGACCCTGAATATCTGACGGTGGCCCGAGATCGGCTTGAGACGGTTGAAAAAGCCTCTGAAGATGCGCTGAACGTCACGCAGTCCAAACGTGCCCTGCCCCGAATTCCATTTGGCGCGCTGGTTGAACGCGGCATGGTGAAGCCGGGAGACACACTTTACAGCTCCAATGGCAAACGGTCTGCGCGTGTTCGGGCTGACGGCACTTTAATCACAGGCAAGATGGCTGGCTCGATACACCAGGTCGGTGCCGAGCTGCAAAATGCTCCATCGTGCAACGGTTGGACGTATTGGCATTTCCGCACCAAGCAGGGTTTGGCCCCAATTGATGTGCTGCGGGCGGAAGTTCGGGCGACGCTCGAAAACTAAAACAACACAATAAATTGAGCTGAAATAGAGCCCGCTCATGATCGGCTGGCACATGATCGGCCAGTACATGATAGGCCAGTACATGATAGGCCCGTACACGATTCGACTGGGCCAACGCCCGGTCCTTTTGTCGGTCATGCGATCTAGCGGATAATCACGGGCGACACGCATGTTTGTGGGATGGTCATGGATCTCTGGCTCAACAAGACTGTGCAACACGGTTCGCGCCTTCCCGCCCGTCTTGCCTGCCGGGTTGGTGACGCCGCGGCCACGGAACCGCTGAGGCTGCTGCGTCTTTGCCCCGCCTTTCGGACGACCCCTCTGATATCGCTGCCGGAACACGCTGAAGCGCTCAACGTCGCTTCGGTTCACTGGAAAGATGAAAGCCAGCGACTGGGCCTGAAGAGTTTTAAAGCCCTCGGCGGCGCCTATGCGGTCTTCGCCCTAATGGAGCAGCGGCTTGTTGATCGCCTGGGTCGGTCACCAAACAGCGATGACTGGACTGGGCCAGTTCTGCCAGAACTCGCGGCCGATTTAACCCTCGCCGCTGCCACAGCTGGCAATCACGGCCTCGCCGTTCTTGCCGGCGCTCGCATCATCGGAGCGCGATGCGTTATCTTTGTGCACGATAAGGTGCCGGAAGAACGTCGCGCTCGCTTGATCGCTGCTGGTGCCGAACTTCGCGTATGTACGGGCGATTACGAAGATAGCCTAGAGGTCGCGAAGACGACGGCCGCTGCGCATGAAATGGTCTTGATTCCGGACACGGCCGACGACGTTGATGACGCCGTCAGCGGGCGGGTCGTGCAGGGCTATAGCGTCTTATCGCGTGAGATTATTGATCAATTGGCCGCCGCCGGCAACAAACCTCCGACGCATGTTTTTGTTCAGGCCGGAGTTGGAGGATTGGCCGCGTCCACAGCTGGCGTGCTGACCGATTATTACGGGGCTGAACGACCGACGATCATCGTGGTTGAGCCCGACCGAGCCAGAGCGATCATTACAAGTCTGCGCGCCGGTCATTGCATGCGAACACCCGAGAGCCGATCGACCAGGATGGATATGTTGGCCTGCTACGCGCCCTCAGCCCTGGCTTATGATGTGTTGCGGCGTCTCGCTGACGGATCTATGACAATTAGCGATGCACAGGCGGAAGAGGCGGTCCGGTCTTTGGGGGTAGCGCGCGGCACTCAGCCAATCTTGACGACGACACCGTCCGGAGCCGCCGGATTGGCAGGTTTGACCGCGCTCCGCTCTGATCCAGAGGCCTGCAGCGCGCTCAATCTCGATTCTCGCAGTCGCATAATCCTTATTGGCTCCGAGTCCGGTCAATCAGACTGACCCTAAAGGACCTTCAAGCCGACGAGAGCGAATTGTCGTGCTCGGTGCAGCGCCGGGCGGAGACACGCCCGGGCGCGGCTTCATCGAAATTGCAAGCGACGATCAGGAGCAAACGCGCGGCGGGACGGACATGATCCGCCAATTCCCGGGCAATTCCCGGGCAATTCACCAAATCAGACCGCTTCCGGGCCGGGACAATACTTTGCAACACTCTCTTTCATCAGGGAGGTGATCAGCTTCGCAAAGCGATTACCTTGCGCATGACGCTGGGCAGTGCCTCTCCTCCCAGAGCGTCGAGGCTGGACCAGACACCCTCTTCGGGCTCCCACCCCGGCAAGGCTTCGGCTTCGCGCACATCCAGACGCAGTTCAAAATGCGTGAAGACATGCCGGACCTCTCCGCGAGGTCTCCAATCGCCGTCAAACGGGGCCGAGCCATTGGTTTCGGCATCTGCCCAGCCATTGGATGGCACCTCCATCATGCCGCCCAGCAATCCCTTATCGGCGCGGCGTCTCAGCCAGATCGCATCCGCCCGCCGGACGAGCCAGGCGGTGCCCGTACGAACGGGTTTTGGCGCCTTCTTTGCCTTGAGGGGGTAGCGCTCCATATCTCCCCGGGCGAAGGCCTTGCAGGTCAATGACCACGGGCATTTTGTGCATTTTGGCGACTTGGGTGAGCAAACCGTTGCGCCGAGATCCATAATCGCCTGCGCGTAATCGCATGAATTCGCCGGATCAGCGATTTTCGCGGCGAGCCGTTTAATCTCCGGCTTGGCCTTGGGCATCTCCGTTTGAACCCGCCACATTCTGGTGATGACGCGTTCGACATTGCCATCCACCACGCTGGCGGGCTGATTAAAGGCCGCGGCAAGGATCGCATTTGCGGTGTAATCACCGATGCCCGGCAAAGCCAGCAATTGGTCCAACGTATCGGGAAATACCCCTCCGCATTCATGGGCGATGACACGGGCGCAGGCATGTAAATTTCGGGCTCTCGCATAATAACCCAGACCGGCCCATTCGCGCATTACATCGTCTCTTTCGGCCTCGGCCAACGCCTTGACCGTCGGCCACAGCGCTAAAAAGCGATGCCAATAGGGTGTTGCATGCGGCACCGTTGTTTGCTGCAACATGATTTCCGATAACCAGATCGCGTAGGGATCGGGCGGCATCAATCCGGGCCGACGTTCGCGTGGATGCCTTCGCCAGGGCAAACTGCGACCCGTTGCATCGTACCAATCAAGAAGATCCTGTCTCAGGGTAAAAATATCGGTGCTGGTGGTCATGTATTGATCTGCTTGCGATGGATGTAAATTGGCGCGAGAATGCCAGCATGAAGCGCAAACCGCCATCGTCAATGCTGGAATCTGAAGCCAGCCGATATTTGCAAAGGCGGCGAGGACGTCCGTCCTATCGAACGGCCCCACCCGCCGGACGTGCTGCGAGCAAGATACTGCGCCCGTTGGCCAAACGATTTGGCCTTGGCGTAGAGCAGTTTCGCCAGAATTGGGCAGAGATTGTTGGTGCTCGATTGGCCAATTGGAGCGAGCCGCAAAGTGTGCAGCGGGCCGGTGGTGCGCAAATTCTTGTGATCAAGGCTCGCGGCCCGGCTGCCGCCATCATTCAGGCGGAAGCAAAACGCATCGTTGAACGCTTGCGACACTTTGCGGGCAACCAAGCACCAACACGCATCCGCGTCATTCAAGGCATGATGCGCCAGCCAAACAAACAGCCCGAAAATATTACGCCATCGCCATCAAGTTCACATGTGAGCGAGGGGGTGGAGCAAACCGCCGAGGCTCGTCTATTATCCGCGTTGAAACGTTTTGACAGACATGTGCAGAATCGGACTGTAAAAGACCGGCCTGCGAAAGACAGTAACGATAATTGAAATACCAGGGGAGCTCATTATGAGCCTGACACGATCGACATCTTCGACCTTCACACGCCGCGTATTCTCTGCACTCACGATGGGCAGCGCGCTGTTCCTAGCCGCTTGTGGCGGCAGTGATGCGCCTGACACGTCGATCCAGACGAGCTTTGAGCGCGCAGCTGATCGCGGAATTGGGAGTGCAGATGCTGCGGTGACGATGATCGAATATGCGTCGGTCGCCTGTCCGCATTGTCGCTCTTTCCATGAGGAAGTTTGGCCGATGTTGGAGAGCGAATATATTGATTCCGGTCAGGTTCGGTTTGTCTTTCGGGAAATGATCACGGGGCAATCTGCCTACGCAATTGCCGGATTCCAGCTCGCCCATTGCGTGCCAGAAGAGCGCTATTTTGACATGGTCGATCTATTGTTCCAGCAGCAGTCCGTGATTTTCCAGGCCGGACGCACGGGCAGCGCTCGCGAGCAATATCGCAATATCGCGCGTCAGATGGGGTTGAGCAGCGATGAATTCGACGCCTGCCTCAGCAATGAAGACATTCAGCAAGAAGTGCTGGATTCGCATAATCAGGCTCTCGATGACGGCATAAACTCTACGCCGGTCTTCATCTTCAACGGTGCACGGCTTGAATCTCGTCGGGCCCAGAATGCCACCGATCACACTTATTTCCTCGGCGGCCGCCAAATCCTGATTGATGGAGAGCCCGTGCCGGCGATTGTAGGCGAACCAACCTTCCGCCGGATTCTTGATCATCTGCTCAGCGAAGCGGATTCTGCTGCCGAATAAGGACTAGTGCCATGTTGCGTCCCTTGCTGATAACCGTTGCTGCTTTGATATTCGCGGGTCCTGTCTCGATGGCGGCGGCCCAGATGTCGACGCCAAATTCGAACCAAATGTCTAGCAACGCGCCGATAGAGGCGCAGTTTGAACGTCCGGACGACCATGTCATTGGGGCGATTGACGCGCCTTTACTCATGGTGGAATACGGCTCCTATGCCTGCGGTCATTGCGCCCGCTTCGAGAGCGAAGTCTGGCCGATGATCAAAACGGAGTTCATCGATACCGGCGCAGTCCGGTTCATTTTCCGTCCAATGCTGACTCCTCCCGCTCAGATCGCCGGAGCGGGTATTATCGCGTCGGAATGTGCCGCTGAAGATCAATACTTCACCGTTAGTGAAGCTCTATTCGCAGGTCAGAGGCGGATCTTGTCGACGATGCAGGCGCAGGGAGATGTTCTGGCTGTCTATAATGATATTGTCGCGCCCGCAGGCCTCACGCCCGAGGCGTTATTAGTCTGCCTGCAAGACCCCGCGATGAACCAGCAGGCCGGTGAGAGAGCGCAACAGGCCATCGATGACGGTGTCAGCGGCACGCCCAGCTTTATTATCCGTGGCAAGATACTGACGCTCAATCGCGACGGATACTTTCACTGGGGCGAGGATGTACTGCTGATTGATGGCGAACCCATGCCTCAAAGTTTGGACCAAGACTCTTTCCGCCGAATCATCGAACACTTCCAGGCCATGCCCTGATTAGAGACTCTGTCGCTCGTTTGGGCAGATTGAAAGGGAGTCTGGAAAGCGCCGCAATCGACCTTTAAGGTGTTGCTATGCGGTGCAATGGAGGTTCGGTGAAGTTTACGCAGCTTCGGCTGGCCGGTTTTAAATCGTTTGTAGATCCGACAGATATGCGGATCGAACCGGGGCTGACCGGGATTATCGGCCCCAACGGTTGCGGCAAATCCAATCTGCTGGAGGCGATGCGCTGGGTGATGGGAGCCACCTCGGCCAAATCCCTGCGCGGTTCTGGCATGGAAGATGTGATCTTCTCCGGGACAGACGCGCGCCCGTCTCGCAATCACGCCGAGGTGGTCCTTACCGTCGATAATTTTGAGCGGCGTGCACCCGCCCGCTTCAACGATCATGACATGCTGGAAGTGTCGCGTCATATCAAACGGGGCGGCGGATCGGCTTATAAGGTCAATGGCGAAGATGTCCGTGCCAAGGACGTCCAATTGCTCTTTGCCGATGCCGGCACGGGTGCCAATTCAGCGGCGTTGGTCCGCCAAGGTCAAATCAGCGAGTTGATCGCCGCCAAACCTCAAAACCGCCGGCGTATCCTCGAAGAAGCGGCTGGGGTATCCGGTCTGCGGGCCCGTCGACATGAAGCGGAGCTTCGCCTGAAGGCTGCGGAAGGCAATCTGGATCGCTTACAGGACTATATCGACGAGACTGCGGCCCGACACGACGCCCTGCAACGTCAGTCGCGACAGGCCTCGCGTTACCGAAAGCTGTCTGCCAGCATTCGGACGCTCGAAGCCGCGGTCTGGCTCAATCGATGGCGCGATGCGGATGCAGCGGTTCGGGCCGCTCGCCAGTCATTGGAAGACCATCAGGTCGCTGCCGAAAAAGCCACGCGTATCGCCAGTGAAGCCCGCACGCAGGCTGAAATTCTGGCTGCCCAGCGCGAGTCCGCTCGCATGGCTGAGGCTGAAGCCTCTGCGGGATTGCGCCGTTTAGAGCGCGAGCGCGACAAGCTGGAACGTGACAAGGCCGAAGTGACGCGCGCGATTGTTGACCTTGAAAATCGATTGCGCGAACTCGCCGCTGCGGCCGAGCGCGAAGAGACCATCGTGATCGACGCGCGGACGAGCTGGAGTGCGGCGAATGGGGAAATGGAGCGCATTGATGCGGCATCTGAACTTGAGAAGGATGTGCTGGCCGCCGCCGAAACCGCGGCGATAAAGTCGGATGAGGTTCGCCGGACGGCGGAGCAAGCCCTCGATGTTCTGTCCAGCGCCGCGGCCGAGCACAAGGCCAGACTGGAAAGCGCCCGGCGCGAAGCGGAAACGCTTCACGCCCGGATCGAGCAGATCGGCAGAGAAATTGAAGCCGCCAGGGATGAACGAGACAGTCTGAGATCGAGTCGAGCCCTGCTGGAGCTTGGCGAAGCAGAAGAGCAAGTGCCAGCCTGCGATCTGGCCTTGGAAAAGGCCCGAAATGAGCAGACGGCGGCGACCGATGCGCGTCTCAAAGCCGATGCAGCATTGCTGACCTGCAAAGAGACGCTCAGGGACTTGAGAGCTGATCGCGATGCGCTGCAACGCGAGACAGAAGCGCTGGAGCGCATTCTCGCCACGACGCTGGAAGCGGGGATCAATCCTGCCCTGGATTCTGTACGCGCCAGACCGGGTTATGAACATGCGCTGGCCGCTGCCTTGGGCGACGATCTTGATGCCTCCCTGAATGACGATGCCTTGCGTTTCTGGCGTGAGAGTGACTGCTCCGCCGGTAGTTTGCCTGGGGGCTGCGTGCCGCTATCGGACCATGTTGATGCTCCGCCTGCTCTTAAAGCCCGTCTGGATGCTGTGGGCGTGATCAAGGCAGAGAGCGCGGCCCGGGCGCTCGGTCAATTGCTGCCAGGTCAAAAGCTGGTAACACGCGAAGGTGATGTGTGGCGCTGGGATGGTTTGGTGGCACGGTCTGATGCGCCATCGGCTGCGGTCGCCCGACTCGAGCAGCGCAATCGTCTCGATGCCATCGCTGGATCCCTTGAAGACGGCGCATTGCCGTTGAAGGCAGCGGATCAGGCTGTCCAGCACGCCGAAGCGGCGCGCGCGCAGTGTGTGGAGGCAGAGACGCAGGCCCGAGCCGCGATCGAGCCTGCCGAGAAAGCCGCGCGGAAAGCGTTGGAGACAATATCGAATTTGCGTGAGGCCGCCGCCAAACATGCCAGTCGCGCGCAGTCGCTGGATGAAATCATAGCGCGCCTCGAGACTGAACGTGATACGAATACGGCCTCATTTGATGCGTCACAAACAATTCTAACCCAGACCGACACGTCAGACGGACAGGATGCGGACATTGCTGCCGCCCGGGTCGTCGTTGACGAGGCACGCATCAGGGCCGCCGACACACGGGCCGCGCTTGAGAGCGCCCGTCGCGAATCGGAGTTACGGCGTCAACGAAGCGCGACGCTGAAGCGAGATCGGGACGCCTGGAAGCAACGTTGCGATGCGGCGTCTGCCCGAATTACCGATATCGTTTCCCGCACAGATCAATCAGTGAAGGAGCTCGAAGACGCGCGCGCGCGCCCGGCAGTTTTGGATGCGGCTCTGGACGGTCTGGCTCAACAGATTAAACGCGCTGAGGCGACGGCGCTGGAAGCGCGCGAACAGGCAGCGTCCACCGAAGAGTCCGTAAAAGAAGCCGACCGTCTGGCCCGTGGTGCCGAGAGCGACGCCTCGACCGCACGCGAATCAAAAGCCGCCAATGAGGCGCACCTGGCCGGAGCACAGGAACGCTTAGCAGAAACGACCGCCCTGCTGCAGGACACCACCGGATCCGCGCCGGGAGCGTTGGTGAATATTGTTGAGGACGGGGATCTAGACACATTATCAGTTGCCGAGCTTGAGCGCCGCCTGTCTGATTCCAAACAATCGCGTGATCGTTTAGGGGCGGTCAATCTCCGTGCCGAGGAGGAAGCGGAAGAGCTGGCGACCAAGAAGGCCGAGATGGTCCATGAGCGCGATGATTTGCTCGCGGCGATTGTCCGCCTGCGCAAGGGCGTCGACCAATTATCGCGTGAGGGCCGGGCCCGACTCCTGGACGCGTTTGAAATTGTCGACGCGCACTTCCGGTCCTTGTTTGGCACTCTGTTTGACGGCGGCGCGGCGGAGCTGCGTCTAACTGAAAATGATGATCCGTTGGAGGCTGGCCTCGAAATATTCGCCTGCCCGCCGGGAAAGAAACTTGAGACCATGTCGCTGATGTCTGGTGGCGAGCAGGCCCTGACAGCCTCTGCATTGATCTTTGCGGTTTTCCTGTCGAATCCGGCTCCTGTTTGTGTCCTGGATGAAGTCGACGCCCCACTCGATGATGCGAATGTGGACCGGTATTGCCGTTTGCTGGACGAAATGCGGCGTGTGACCGAAACCCGTTTTCTCGTTATCTCACACAACCCATTGACGATGTCGCGCATGGACCGGCTCTACGGCGTGACCATGGCTGAACGCGGCGTTTCCCAGCTGGTCTCAGTCGACCTTGTGGGCGCGGAACAGCTCATCGCTGCCGAGTAGCAATTATACCCTTTTATTTCAATGCCTTAAAAGCCATGCCACACCGCTTGACAGTGCCCCGGGCCGAGTCTAGTTTGCGCGCGCTTACCGGGGGGTACCGGTGAGTGGAAGAACCATATGTCCAAACGAGACGACAAGACGAGACCGAAAGACCTTTCCGACGATCTCGAGGACTTTGACCGGCGGCTGAGCGAAAACATCGCAAGGCACAAGGCCAAGTCCCCGCAGAGAGACGAGAATGCCAGTGCCTGGAGTGTTGGACTGAGATACGGCAGCGGTTTCGCTGGAGGTGTTTTAGTTGGAACATTGCTGGGTGTGATGGCCGACCGTGTTTTCGAAATCGCACCGTGGGGCATGCTGGTTGGACTATTTTTGGGTTTTGCCGCCGGCATTCGCAATATCATGCGGGAAACGGCGGAGATGAATGCGGCACAGGATGCTGGCAAAGCGCCGGCATCTGATGGAACAAGAGACGAATAGATGACCTTCTTGCTGGAATCCGAGACCGCAGACGCACATGGTTCCGGTGGCGGACTTGATCCGATGCACCAGTTTCTCATCTCCCCGGCCTTTGAGGGATTTGAGTTTCCGACCGTTTTCGGCATCGATCTGACCATTACCAATGCGGCCTATTACATGATCATCACCACGCTGGTGATTATCCTCGGCCTGATCCTGATGACCGGTCGCGGTGCCATGGTGCCGACCCGTTCCCAGTCGATCGCCGAATTGCTGTATGGCTTTGTCGCCGACATGATCCGCGGAATCATGGGTGAGGAAGGCATGAAGTTCTTCCCCTATATCTTCGCGCTCTTCACCTTTATTCTTGTGGCCAACCTGCTGGGCCTGCTGCCGGGTGCCTACACCTTTACCAGCCAGATCATTGTGACCTTCGCGCTTGCGATGATCTCCTTCACGCTGGTTTTGATCACAGGCTTTGCCAAGAACGGCCTCGGCTTCCTGCAATTGTTTGCGCCGAAGGGCCTTCCCTTCATGATGTATTTCCTGATCATCCCGATCGAGGTCATCTCCTTCATCAGTCGCCCATTCTCGCTGGCCATTCGTTTGTTCGCCAACATGATGGCGGGACACGTCTTGCTGAAGCTGTTTGGCGGCTTTGTGATCATGCTTTCCGGCCTCGGGCTGGTCGGCATTGTCGGCGCAATCATGCCGCTGGCTGTGGCCACTGCCGTGACCGCGCTGGAGCTGATGGTCGCCTTCCTTCAGGCCTACGTATTTGCCGTTCTGACGTGCATCTATCTCAATGATGCGCTTCACCCGTCACACTAGAATTCAACCCTTTTTCAAATTTTGACTATCAAACAGGAGTACTCCAAATGGAAATCGAAGCAGCAAAACAAATCGGTGCAGGTATCGCAGCTATCGCTCTTGGCGGCGCTGGTGTTGGTATTGGTACGATCTTTGGTAACTACCTTGCCGGCGCACTGCGCAACCCATCCGCGGCTCAGGGTCAGTTCACAAACCTGCTGATCGGCTTCGCCCTGACCGAATTTACCGGTCTGCTGGGCTTTGTTGTGGCCATGATCATCCTCTTCGGTTGATCCAACCATCCTTTCTACAGGCCGTTCTAAAGAGCACCGAAGATGATCAATCTTTTTGATAGCGCATGGACGTTCATCCAGGAGGAGTCGCACGGCACCTCCCACGACGAACCCGCTCATGGCGTTGCAGAACACGCAGCGGAAGCTGCACATGCCAGTGGCGGTCTGCCGCAGCTGGATATGGCAACCTGGCCAGGACAATTGTTCTGGCTGGCGGTCACCTTCACCGTGCTCTTTATCTTTCTATGGCGGATGATCCTGCCAAAGATTGGTATGGCCATTGAAAACCGTCGTGACCGGATCGCTGATGATCTGGACGCGGCGGCGACGCTCAAGCTCCAATCCGATGAATCGGCGGCCGAGTATGAGCGTCTGCTGACGGAAGCCCGTTCCAAGGCGCATGCCATGGCAATGGACAACCGCACAGCCGTAGAATCAGAAGTCGCTGCAGAGGCGGCCGATGCGGACGAAGAAATCGCGAAGCGGCAGGAAGCTGCCGAGAAGCGAATTTCGGAAATGCGCACAGCCGCTCTCGCCAATGTTCGCGACATCGCGATTGAGACCACCGAGGCCATTGTCAGCGAGCTGACGGGCACCAAGGCGGATTCCAAGGCTGTTGCAGCCGCGGTTGATGCCAACGGCACTGGGAGCTGATCATGAATTGGGAATGGATCCATCCCGACGAGCCTGCCTTCTACGTTGCCCTGGCATTTGCCATCATCGTGGGTGTTATCCTGCACGCTGGCGTACCGGGTATGGTCGCACGTCAGCTGGACGATCGCGCCAAGGGTATTGCCGACGAGATCGCCGAAGCCCGTCGCCTACGCGAAGAGGCCCAGGAACTCCTGGCCAGCTTCCAGCGCAAACAGCAGGAAGCTGAAGCAGAAGCCGAAGCCATCATCGAACAGGCTAAAGCCGAAGCAAAGGTGCTGCAAAAGCAAGCCCGTGCGGATCTGGTGGAGCGTCTTGAACGCCGGACCGCTCTCGCCGAGCAACGCATTGCGCAGGCCGAGACACAGGCCGCTGCCGATGTCCGCGCTGCCGCTGCGGAAATGGCTGCCGATGCTGCCGAGACCCTGCTGAAGACCGGTTTGAAGAAAGCCGATCTGAACAAGCTGGTCGACGCTGACATCAAGCTGGTGGGCAAGCGCCTCAACTAGGCGTCTCCTCCCAGCCACAAAAATTGACCCGCTGCCTGGCAGCGGGTTTTTTTGTGTGCGCTTGATTGGGGTGAGGCAAATTCCAGACAATAAAAAACCTCCCTACCAGGACGGCTCAATCAACATCACACAGCCTATTGCTGGCCGTATTTGCTCTCACATAATCGACTTATTCAGAAGAAGCCTTATCTCCGAAAGCCGAACGGATCTTACTCCAAAGCCAAGGCCATTTACGAAGCTGATTGGTAATCAGGCGATGTAGTGTTTTAGAGGCTGCCGCGGTGATAATCAGCCCCAGTACAAATAGCGGGATGCCGATTGGGATAGGCAGCGGCGTCATCACGACCCCGATAACAATGAAGACAATGCCCACCGCAACGAGCACCGTACGCAGCACCAGCACCAACATCCCCAAGATGGGGTGGCTGCGGGCAATACCGTCCAGCGATTCATTCATTATGGCGACCATCCTCATCCCCGTCTCATTGGGGCGACCGAACATACCGGGCGCGAGATGAGACAGTGAACACATAATTCGTAAACTTGGCACCAATGCGAGACAAAAGAGCCGAAATTCGGGCAAATACCCAACTCAATTCAGGCGCTGTGTCTTTTCCGCATCGAAAGCCGCGTTGACTTTAAAGATGGGGATTGGTCAGACACTTGTCGAGTGTCTGATGCAGGGGGATTAACCCCTTTCCGCAGGTCAGAATTTTCTTTTGTTATAAACTATTCAAAACGCAATTTTCTGCACTGGCACGCACCTGTCTGCCGATAATCTGCTGTCTGTGGGCTGCGACACAAAAAAGCCCCGCCGGACATTTGCGTCTGACGGGGCTTTGATCATTCCGAGTCCGGCAAGGGGTTATTCCGCAGCCACAGGCTCATCTGCCATCGGTGCTGTCCAGCGAAGGACGGGCTGTCGGGCAGCGCGCGTTTCGTCCAATCGCTTGGTCGGCGCATGAACCGGGGCAGCAAGGAAGCGATCGGTTTCGCCACCATTCGCCGCCTTGGCCAGAGCTTCCATCGTGTCGATAAATCGGTCCAGCCCCTCACGGCTTTCTGTTTCGGTCGGTTCGATCAGCATCGCACCATGAACAACGAGCGGGAAATACATCGTCATCGGGTGGTAGCCCTCATCAATCATCGCCTTGGCAAAATCGAGTGTGGACACACCCGTACCCTGCAGGAAGCGGTCATCGAATAAAGCTTCGTGCATGCAATACCCTGCGAAGGCTGGCGTCATGACATGCTTGAGGCGCGCCAGGATGTAATTGGCATTGAGGACCGCGTCATTGGCGACCTGTTTGAGGCCATCGGAACCATGGCTCATCATATAGGTCAGGGCGCGGGTAAACATGCCCATCTGGCCGTGGAAAGCCGCCATGCGACCGAAACTTTCTGAGGCTTCGCCCTCTTCCTGCTCGACCATCTTCCAGCTCTTGCCTTCCTGCACCACGAAAGGGACCGGTGCGAAGGGTGCCAAAGCTTCGGACAAAACGGTGGGTCCGGAGCCGGGGCCACCACCGCCATGCGGGGTGGAGAAGGTTTTGTGGAGGTTGATATGCATCGCATCGACGCCAAGGTCGCCGGGGCGAACGCGCCCGACGATGGCGTTGAAATTGGCGCCGTCGCAATAGAAGTAACCGCCCGCCTCATGGATAAGATCAGCGATCTCCCGAATATCACGCTCAAATAACCCACAGGTGTTGGGATTAGTCAGCATGATGCCGGCAATATCATCACCTAATTTGGCTTTGAGGGCTTCCATGTCGACCCGACCACCGGCATCTGCCGGGATCTCGTCGCACGTAAAGCCACATTGAATCGCGGTGGCGGGGTTCGTTCCGTGTGCTGATTCCGGCACCAGCACGCGACGCCGATGTGTTTCACCGCGGGCGTCGAGCGCAGCGCGGATGGCCAGCATGCCGCAGAACTCACCGTGCGCACCGGCTTTGGGTGACATCGCCACGGCCGGCATGCCGGTCAATGTCATCAGCCAGTGGCCCAGTTCGCCGATCAATTGATAGGCACCCTGCACTGTGGAGGCCGGCTGTAGCGGGTGCACGTCGGCAAAGCCGGGCATACGTGCGACTTTTTCGTTGAGACGTGGGTTATGCTTCATCGTGCATGAGCCGAGCGGGTAAAGGCCCAGATCGATGGCGTAATTTTTCCGGCTCAAGCGCACATAATGGCGCATGGTTTCCGGCTCGGAGAGGCCGGGCAAACCGATCTCGCCGTGGCGCTCCAGACCACCCATACGCAGGGCTGTGCCCTTTGGCTCGGGCAGATCAACACCGCAACGATCTGTCGCGCCGCGTTCGAAGATCAAAGTTTCCGCCTGATCCAGACCTCTGGATCCGGAGAATGTGTCGGCATATCCGCCAGTGGCGGCATTGTCGGCGATGCGTGTCGGGCGCCCCTGTGAATTCATGCTCATGACAATACTCCCCGCAGGGCTTTCTCGAAGATGATCAGATCCTCTTCGGTATTGGTTTCGGTGGCCGCAACGATCAGCAGATCCTCAAACTGGCCTGGGAAAAGTCGGCTGGCCGGAACACCGGCAAGCACGCCAGAGGCGGCCAGCTTGTCGACCACATCTGCGGCGGGTTGCGGAAGGCGAATGGTGAATTCGTTGAAGAACGCTTCGGTCTCCACGTCGACGCCCTCGATTGAGCCGAGCCGGTCGGCCAAGTCACACGCCGTCTCGTGGCTGAGCCGGGCCATATTGGTCAGCCCCTTCTCGCCCAGCAGTGTCATATGGACCGTAAACGCCAAGGAACACAGACCCGCATTGGTGCAGATATTGGATGTGGCCTTTTCGCGGCGGATATGTTGCTCGCGTGTTGAGAGCGTCAGCACATAGCCGCGGCGACCATCAGCATCGACGGTCTCGCCGGCCAGGCGGCCGGGCATCTGCCGGATAAAGCGGCGATCATTTTTGCAGGCAAACAGGCCGACATAGGGACCGCCGAAATTGAGGCCGACCCCGATGGACTGGCCTTCGCCGACCGCGATGTCTGCACCCATATTGCCCGGCGCTTCCATCAGGCCCAGCGCGACAGTCTCGGTGAAGACGGCAATCAGCAGAGCGCCCTTCGCATGGGCGGCTTCGGAGATAGCGCGAAGATCGTGGAGTTGGCCGAAGATATCCGGTGTCTGCACGACGACGCAGGCTGTGGTGTCATCAATGGCGGAGAGCACATCTTCCAAATTGGCATTGCCCGGATCGGTGACGGTGATGTTGACGTCGGAGTGCTTTGACAGGGTCTGAGAGGCGGCGACATAGTGTGGGTGCACCGAGCCGGCCATGACGGCCTTGTCCCGCCGGGTGACGCGTGCGGCCATCATCACAGCCTCGGCGCAGGCGGTGGAGCCGTCATACATGGAGGCATTTGCCACATCCATACCGGTCAGTAGCGCCACCTGGGTCTGAAATTCAAACAGGGTCTGCAAAGTGCCCTGGCTGATTTCCGGCTGGTAGGGCGTGTAGGCGGTGAGGAATTCAGAGCGCTGGATCAGATGATCCACCGTCGCTGGAATATGGTGGCGATAGGCCCCTGCCCCGACAAAGAATGGGACCGATCCGGCCGACACATTCTGGCCCGCCATGGCACCCAGCGCCCGCTCGACCTGCAATTCGCCCTGCTTGGTCGGCAGATCAATCAGCTCATCCAGCCGCGCCGCTTCGGGCACATCGGTGAACAACTCATCAAAGGAAGACACGCCGATCGTCTCGAGCATGGCTTTGCGGTCGGTATCTGTGTGAGGTAGGTAACGCATCA